>NZ_CATNLY010000011.1 GCF_950100655.1 Pleomorphomonas sp. T1.2MG-36 | reverse complement strand
GGGCCGGCGCCAGACCAGCCCAAAAGAGAGGCCGCCTGGGGGCTTCGCCGCATGATCGTCAGAGATCGACGCTGGCGGTCGGTACCTCCTCGGCACGCTCATTGCCGCCGGTGCGTCACCCTCCCGCCGTCACGGCCACCCTGCCTCCCGACCCAACGACACCAACCGCGCCCAGCCCTACGCCGCCGGACTGGTTGGGTTCCTGTCGAGGAGCAAAAACGCCTGCCGCATGGAATAGTGCCGCAGCCTTCGATTTGCTCGACGTGCCGGGCTCTTCCGGCGCCAACAAGCACCTCGAAGGAAAACAGGATGACAAAGCGAAAGCGCAGACATCGCCGCAGTGTCGATGTCCGGATCAACTGGCTGCAACCACATGCCGACGGCTTCAAGGACTGGCTCGCCCAGCGGAATTACTCGGCGGCGACGATAACGGAGATTGTGCGCCTGCTGGCATTGTGGGGGGATTGGGTTCGCGCGGCCGGCTTCGGGATAGAAACGCTCGCCGACGGTCTCACCGCATCGGCGTCGGTGTTCCGGGGCGGCAAGACCGCCCGCGCGCCGCAGGGAGCGGCCGCGCTGTTCGTCGCCTATCTGCGCGCGAAGAGCATTCTGCCTCCAGAGCGTCACCTGTCGCTGGAGGAGACCTGGCCCGCGCTCGCGGCCTTCCGACGCTGGATGCAGGAGCAACGTGGCATCAAGGATTCGACGCTCGATACCTATCAGGCGACTCTAGTCGATCTGCTGGCGTCGCTAGGCACTGATCCGGCGGCATATACCGCCGCCGCGATCCGCGGCTTCGTGCTCGCTCGCGCGAGGCCGCACGGCCGCGGGCGGGCGCAAGGCATCACCGTGGCAACACGCGCCTACCTCAAATATCTCGTGGCGATCGGACAATGTCCGGTCGGTCGGGAACATGCGGTTCCGAGCTTCGCAAGCTGGCGGTTGGCGACCACACCATGGTTCCTCGGACAAGCCGACCTCGACCGTCTTCTGATCGCTTGCGACGGAGAGGACCGTCTGCGTGACCGAGCCGTGATCCTGCTCCTTGCCCGACTCGGCCTCAGGGCGAGCGAAGTCGCCAATCTCACCTTCGACGCGATAGACTGGGGGACCGGCCGCATAACCCTTGCCGGCAAGGTCCGGCGGGAAGAGCGCTTGCCGCTAACCCAGGAGATTGGCGAGGCCATTCTTGCCTATATCGAGCGGGCGCGGCCACGCATCGCAACGACGCGGGTGTTCCTGACGGAGACGGCGCCTGTCCGCCCGTTGAGCCGCATCGCCGTGAAGTGCATCGTCCGGCGGGCTCTCGACCGGGCTCAGATAAAGAGCGCTCATCGCGGTGCTCACGTTCTGCGCCATTCCGCTGCGACGGCGATGCTGCGGAGCGGTGCCAGCCTTGCCGGCGTCGGCGCCGTGCTGCGGCACCGCTCGCCATCGGTCACCGCGCTCTACGCCAAGGTCGACATCGGCCTCCTGTCGGAGATCGCGCAGCCCTGGGGCGGGAGGCTGCCATGCTGAACGACGACGCAAACCGCTACATCACTTTGCGCCGCACGCTCGGCTACAAGCTGGTCAAGGCGGAACGACATCTTCACGCCTTCGCGCGCTTCGCCACGGAGCGGAACGAAACGCACGTCCGCGCTACATCCGTTCTCGCCTGGCTGGCGACAGTCGCCCGCACGCCGGGCGCTCGCGAGCGGCGTTTGACGGACCTGATCCTGTTCGCGCGCTTCCTCCACGCCGAGGATCCTCTGCATGAGATTCCGCGTGTCGACGTCGCGCGAAGCCGGCATGGACGGCCGATCCCCTATATCTACACGCCGAGCGAGATCGCCCGCATCCTCGATGCGGCTGGAAAAGCCCGGCGGTATAGGAACGATCGTTTGAGGCGCCCGCTTTACGTCATGTTGTTCGGGCTGATCGCCGCCACGGGACTGCGCGTCTCGGAGGCTCTCGCGCTCAGGCTCGACGACATCCAGCCCGGCGGGGTCTTGCACATCCGCGAGACCAAGTTCCGCAAGAGCCGGCTCGTACCGCTACATGTGACTGTGATCGAGGCGCTCGAGCGCTATCTCGATGTCCGCAGCCAACACGCTGGCGAGAGCGACTGGCTGTTCCCCTCCGTCGAGCACCGGAAACTCTATCCGACCACCGTGAACAACATGTTCCGCTCGATCCTGCGACGGGCTGGGATTGCGTTGGAGCGACACCCGCGGCCTCGCATCCACGATCTTCGCCATACCTTTGCAACCCGTGCTCTGGAACAGTGCGGCGCCCAACGCGGCATGGTCGCTCGTCACTTCGTGGCTTTGTCGACCTATCTGGGCCATACCGATATCCGAAACACCTACTGGTATCTTGAGGCGACGCCGGAAATGATGACGGATATCGCCTCGGCAGCGGAAATGCTGGTCGGGGAGAGCGCCGCATGACAAAGCTCGCCCCTCTCATCACCGGCTTCCTGCGCGACTACATGCCGCGCCAGCGGGGCTACAGCCCGCAGAGCTGCGAGACCTATGCCTTCGGCTTCAAGCTGCTGTTCGACTTCGCCGCGACACGGCTGGGCACCCGTCCATCACGCCTGATGATCGAAGATCTCGACGCGCCGATGATCATAGCCTTCCTTGGCCATATTGAGCAGGAACGCGGCAACGGCGCTTCCACACGTAACCTGCGGCTCGCATCCATCAAGACGTTCATGCGCTATGTGGAGCATAAGGTACCCTCCGCCTTGGAGCAGATCGGCCGGGTTCATGCGATTCCGAGCAAGCGCCACGACCAGAAGCTCATCCGTCACCTGACGATGGAGGAGGTCCGCGCGATCCTCAACGCCCCCGATCTGGCGACACGCTCGGGTGTGCGCGACCGGGCGATGATGCACCTGTGCTTTGCCGGGGGCTTGCGTGTCTCCGAACTGGTCGGTGTTCTCACCGAAAACCTATCGCTTCAGCACGGCGCAAGCGTGATGATCCGGGGCAAGGGCCGCAAGGAGCGCTGCCTACCGCTCTGGAAAGACACCGCGCGGGATCTCCGCGCATGGTTGAGCATCAGGGGCGCGGTGCGCGTGCCGGAACTCTTCGTCAATGCCCAGGATCAGCCGATGACTCGGGCTGGGTTCGAATATGTGCTCGACAAACACGTCGGCAAGGCAACCGAGACCTGCGCATCGCTACGTCTTCGAAGCGTCTCGCCACATCAGCTTCGGCATAGCTGCGCGGTTGTCATGCTGCAGGCGACCCACGACATCCGGAAGGTTGCCCTGTGGCTTGGTCATGCCGATATCCGCACGACGGAGATTTATCTCCGTATGGACCCTTCCGAAAAGCTGGAAGCGGTCGAGGCGGTCGTCCCGCCAGAACTGAGGCGTGGCCGGTTCAAGGCACCGGATGCGCTGATCGCTTCCTTGCTCGCTGACCTGGAGGAGGCCCCGGCCGTATCGGAGAGGGTCCGCACCTGAAGCGGCTCTCTCGCCCAATCGACCTGATCCTGCACCGTCATCGTGCTCGACATGGTCCATGCCGTGTCGGGCGCGGTTGGTGTCGTTGGGTCGGGAGGCA
>NZ_CATNLY010000010.1 GCF_950100655.1 Pleomorphomonas sp. T1.2MG-36 | reverse complement strand
CTCGGCCCGTCAAACGGCTGGCAGTTCCACGATCCGTCCCTCGCCGCTGACGAGAGGCTGCAACCCTCTCTCAGCGGTTCTTTTGTGCCTTATCGGCACGGATTCTCATAAGACAAGCAGTTCCAGCAAAAGTGGGAACCGGTTTTGCGTCCGGAACTGCGTCTTGACAGTCTAAAGCACGACGCCGACCGCCAGGGCGACGGCCAGCATCAGCACGAGGCAGACCCAAAGGGTGAGGGAGGTCGATGCCGGCATCCCCCCGCCCTTTCAGGTCGGTCGGCGCGCCGTCCGTGCGGGGAAATGGTCCCCGTCGGAGGCGCGCCGCGCCAGGGATCAGAACTGGACCTTCAGCCCGGCATTGCCGACCACGGACCAGCTGTCGTCGGTGTAGCCGGTGGCAGAGATGCCGCCGAACAGCGTCGCCTTCTCGTCCAGCCTCAGCTCGCCGCCGAGGCCGACGCGACCGCCGACCCGGTTGCGGTCGCCCATGCTGGACACCGTGAAGTCGGTGCCCGTCACCGATGCGTTGAACCCGGTGTCGCCGAGGTTGTAGGTGTCGAGCGCGGCGGCCGTGACGGACACCGTGGCGACCTTGCCGCTTTCGAAGCGGTGCGCCTTGCTGAGCTTCAGCTCGAAGGCGCTCTCGACGGCCTGCGTCGAGCGATCGTCATAGGTGATGTTCAGCGACGAGCCGGTTTCGCCATAGCCCTCGAACGAGCCGTAGGTGTAGCGGACCGAGCCGCGCGGCGTCAGCGTCCAGCCGTCCGACAGGGCGTAGGCGCGCGACAGCGCCAGCTCCGGCGAGACGAACCAGCCGTCATAGCTGCCACGGGCCGTTTCCAGGCCGCCCTTCACCGCGCGCGTCGTGTCGGCGAAGATGCCGCCGCCGATCAACGAGGCATCGAGCATGAAGCCCGACAGCGGCTGGCGCACATAGACGCCGCCGAACACCGTGTCGCCCGTCGCCGAGGCCGTGTCGTCGCCGGTGTCGTTCTTCAGCTTGCCGATGCCGCCCAACAGGCCGACGCGGGTCTGGCCGAACATGTGGTCGGCGCCGAGCGCCACGCCGAAATGCCGGGCCGAGGTGTCGGAGTAGTCGTCGTGGCTGGCGCCGCCGAAGGCGCGCATCCAGAACAGGTTGCCCTCCGCATCGACGGCGAGGCCGTCGCCGACCATGGCCGAGATGGCCTTCTGGTTCTCGTTCTTCTTGTCGGCATCGTCATAGGCCATGGCGACGCGCGACGAGATGCCGCCGCGATCGACATCGACCGACAGCACGTCGGCCGCCGTCGTGGCGATGGACGAGGTGACCGTCTGCACGCTGGTGAACTGCGAGGCCATGGTGCCCGCGTCGACCACGCTGATCGAGCCCGAGCCGCTGGCGGCGTTGCCGTAGACCGCCATCTGGCGCTCGCCCGAGAGGGCGACCGTGTTGTCGCCCGCCAGGTAGTGGGCCACCGGAATGGAGAAACTGCCCTTGCCGAAGATGGTCGTGTTGCCGGCGGTGTTGTTGTAGTCGATCACGTTGCCGAAGGTGGCGCCCGTCAGAACGGTCAGGCTGTTGCCGCCGGTGGCGTAATGGATCGCCGCCGTGCCGCCGTTGATCGAGCCGGAGGTGGTGATGGCGCTGGCGTCCGAGCCACTCAGCTCGACGCCATAGCGGGTGCCGGAGATCGAGCCGGTGTTGATCAGCGAGCCGCCGGTCATCGTCACCGTGTCGGTGGCGCCCGACACCGAGCGCGTCACGCGCAGCGTGCCCTCGTTGGCGACGGTGAAGGCGTTCTGCGTGAAGCTCGACGTGTCGATGGACAGAAGGCCGCCGTCGACGGCCACCGCGCCGGTGTAGTCGGTGTAGTCGCCGGTGAGGCGGGTGACGCCGGCCAGCGTCCGGATCGTGCCGTTGCCCCGCACCGCCGCGTTGAGGGCGTAATCGCTGTTGGTGTGGTTGAACACCAGCTTGCCCGTTCCGTCTCCGAAGATCACGTCGGTGACGCCCAGCGTGCCGGCCGCCGTCGCCGTGTCGCCGGCCGCCGCGCCGATGTTGAACGTGCCGGACGACCCGGTCTCCGCGGCGATGGTGACCGCGCCGGCGCGGATCTCGCCGCCATCCGACAGCGTCACCGTGCCGACGCCGCGGTTGCCGGCGTAGACCATGCCGTCGACCACCAGCAGCGTGTTCGCGCCGGTCACCGTCAGCGTGCCGGTGCCGGTCGAGTTGTAGGACGTCGTGAGGTTGTCGTCGTCGTAATAGATGCCGGCGCCGGCCGACAGGCTGCCGTTGACGATCGTGCGGGCGCCGTTCGACACCGTCATGTTGCCCGTGCCGGCCTCGCCGAGCATCACGTCGCCCATGACGGAAAGGAACGAGCCGGTGCCGGTCACCACGACCGTGCCGGTGGAGCTGGCGTTGTGGCCGACGTAGGCGTTGCCCGACACCGTGGCGTGGGCGCCGCTCTCGACGGTGAAATTGCCGGCGCCGGTATAGCCCGCGTAGAACTGACCGGTGAAGGTCGCCTCCGTGCCGCTGTCGCTCAAGGTGGCGTTGCCGGTCGAGCCGGTGCTGAGGCCGAGCAGGAAGTAGTCCGAGGAGGTGAGGGTCGAGCCGCCCGACAGGTTGAACGAGCCGGTGGCGTTGGCGCTGTTGCCGATGAAGGCGGCGCCTGCCAGCGTCGCGGTCGAGCCGTTGGTGACGTCGACGGTGCCGGTGCCGCCGTTGCCGACCTGCAACTGGGCGCCGGTCCGAAGGTCCAGGGTGGCGTGGTCGATCTCAAGCCGACCGGTCGAGCCGGTCCCCTTGCCCACCGCGATGTGATGGCCGGCCTGGAAGGTGGCGCCGTCCGACACCGTCAGCACGCCGGTGGTGTCGGCGCCCCAGCCGATGTTGGTCCAGCTGCCGCTGTTGGTCACCAGCTTGGAGCCCGCCCCCGTCACGGTGATGGTGGAGGTGCCCGGCGTCCAGCCGATGGCGATGGCGCCGCCGTTGTAGGTGGCGGTCAGCGTGGCGCCGCCCGAGATCACCAGCGAGCGCGGCCCGTTGCCGGCATTGTTGGAGGTGTCGACGGAGTTGATGTCGGTGGCGACCGTCGCCGGCGCCGTGACGCTGTAATTGCCGTCGATGACGAGGTCGCTGCCGTTGAAGCTGCCGTCCCAGTTTTCGAAGTGGTTGAACTGGTTGTCGAGCGTGCCGGTCCAAAGGGACTCGGCGAGCGCGCCCGACGTCGTCACCAGCACCAGCGCCGTCGACCCCATCAGCGCCCGGGAAAGACCAAACATGCCAGTCGTATGACGCAATGAACGACCGTCGATAACGCAGCGACCCATCATGACCCCCAAAAGCCAATCCATAGCGGTACCACGCCCGCTGCGAGGCGACCGTCTCGCAAACCCGGGTGGCGAATCCGCATTGGAGCAGATTAGGCCACGCGCCCGTGCCGGCGGTCTTTCGCAAAGCGCAGAAAAACTTTTGCCAGTCGCAGCATGCGAACGATTGCCCCGAGAGTCTTGTCGTCTAGTAAATTTTGACTATGGTAACCATGGATAAGGGGTTGTATTCGTGGACGATATTTTTCAATGGGAAAGTTTTATACCCCGACTCCGTAGAATCCCGGCAAATAGCTGGGAAGGCTTGCGGAATAGGTTCCGATGGATTCTGATTGCGGGATGATCAGAGGCCAATTCCTGACCGCTTCAGAACGCCAGCATTTGCT
>NZ_CATNLY010000009.1 GCF_950100655.1 Pleomorphomonas sp. T1.2MG-36 | reverse complement strand
CACCGGGGCTTTGGCGTCAAAATCTCGAAACACGCACCAGCAGGCGCGCCGGACGCCAGGGGGCATCGGGATACACATACTCCCGACCGGCAATCGCGCCGACGAGGCCGCGGCGGGGATGCCTGAGAAAGTGGAGACGTCCCTCCCGTCAGTCGAAGCAGTAGTCAAGCAGCTGATCCAGTGTTCTCGGATGGAGCGTATCGGCGACAACCGTCAGTATATCGCCGACATGTGCAGCGAATTTCTTCAGCGCCAGATGGTTTACACGATCGCTCGCGCCCATGTATTCGAGGACGAATTTTTCATCATCGTATAAATCCGCCCAGTATTTCGCGAGTCTTGCCCGATCCACTGGCGTGAATATCTTGGTGCCGGAATGCGTGAAGATCCGCACCTTTTCAAGAAAGACCGCATCCTCGGCCCTTGCTTGCAGCCAGATTTCGTACAGCTCGGTCATACAGGCACGAGACTTGAGGTAGCGATCGCTCAGGATCACGACGATCCGATCTCCACGCGCCAACCGTGCCATAAATTCGCTGATGCGGCCGTTCAGTTTGATATCGTCCTTGTCGCGGTGAACATGAATGCCCCGCTTTGTCGCCTCGGCGCAGAGCCCATCGACAACCTCCTCGAGATTTTCCGAGGGGTCCGTTTTGTCATTCCAGGCGTAGGAAACATAGTAGGTGGTGGGTTTGGCAGGGTCAGGGCCAGCGCTCATGCGAGAATCCTCATCGATTCGGCAGTCCTCCTTCGAGGGGGCACCAAGGCGTCGCGCTTCCTCTAGAACCGCAGCGACCGCCGCATCCATCGCTTTCCGCGTATCCCCCCCTTCAGCGACGATGCAGATCTCCCCCTTCCAGTCTCGACTGCAAGACTGCTCGATCAGCACCCGGCTGCGCCATTTGTCATCGAAATACACCGCGCCGTTGCGCCAATAGTGCGCATGGTCGCGCGCCTCTCGACCGACACGCGAAATCAGATTGCGCATCAGCAGCGGCGGCAAGCTGTCAAACCGCAAACAACGCGCATTGCCCCGGTCAAACGGGAACATATCCCGCGCACGGTCCTCCGCCGGGAGATAATCCGGGGCGACATATTTGGAGGTCCGATACGAGCCGACCTCAAAACAGATGCCAGCGGAAACCATGAATTCCAGAAAGAGTCGCTGATCGTCTTGCGAATATCCCGCTGATCCCCAAACCAAAGCATCCAGGAGATCGGAACTGAAGCGTCCCTCCTGTTGCGTTAAAATGGCCACGCATTTTTCCCGATTAAAGACGGTATAGACGGCTTCAAGTACCCAGGCTTGGTCGAGTATGATGTTGTTGTCGAAACATCCTTCGCGCCAGAACACTTCGCCCGCGTTGTTCAGAAAATTCAGGAACAATCGCGGATTGCTGATGCCGCCGGCTCGCGAACACTCCGCCTCGAAGTCGGCCAGTGACATCAGCCGATGCTCGCGCTCCGCCGCCGGGCGCCGTTCGTCCGCGGCACGCAGCGCGCGCAGATGCGCGATCACGGCCTTGCGCCCCTTGCCGATCAGCGGCGGATTGAAGCGCGCCACCGCCTGCGTCAGATTATCGAGCAGCGTCGGATGGCCGGTCTTGTTCTTCGCGCTGTAGCCCATCGACCGGCAAAGGCCCTGCCTGCCCTCCTGGCGCAGCGCCACCACAGCGGGGTGTTCGCCGTTGTCGGGCGTCACGTCGATCTGGTTCTGCACGACAATCAGCGGCGATTGAGGACTTGCATAGCGACGCACATAGTCGAGCCACCAGTCGAGTTTCTGGTTGCGGGAGATCATGCCGCTCGCCAGATCCTTGACCGTATCGTAATTGTCTGTCTCGGGTGTCCAGACCACCAGGAAAATGGCGCGCGACTTGAGAAACAGCGCGTGAGTGCCGTGATAGATGTCCTGACCGCCGAAGTCCCACAGGTTGAAAGCAAACTCGCTTCCGGGAATCGGCGCGGTGCTGAGGACCACTCCGTGGGTTGAATCTGCGTCAGGCTCGAAGGGGAGATCGCGGAGGCGGTTGCAAATCTGCGTCTTGCCAATGCGGCCGTTGCCCAAAACAGAGAGCTTGACATCGCCCAAGGTGTCCGGATCGTCGCCTAGGTCAGTCAGATGGGCGCGCAAGTCCTGCAGACAACTGTCGGAAGCCGTTTGCGACAGAATCTCGTCCGGAATGCCGGGGAAACGCGCCCCTGACGCGCGAACCTTCAGAAGACTATCGGACCAGATGAGAGCAGTTGGCAAGATATCGAGATGGCACTCACTCACCGACAGCGATCTCAACATCAGACAGGAACTGAGGCAAGAAACATCGCTGATCTGGGCCCGCGAGCAGTTAAGGCTGTGCAGCTCGTTCAGGCCGGCCAGCGGAGCCAGATCGCTGATCTGGGTCCCCGAGCAGTTGAGGCTCTGCAGCCCTTTCAGGCCGGCCAGCGGAGCCAGATCGCTGATCTGGGTTCGCGAGCAGTCGAGGCTCTGCAGCCCTTTCAGGCCGGCCAGCGGAGCCAGATCGCTGATCTGGGTCCCCGAGCAGTTGAGGCTCTGCAGCCCTTTCAGGCCAGCCAGCGGAGCCAGATCGCTGATCTGGGCCTCCGAGCAGTCGAGGCTGTGCAGCCCTTTCAGGTCAGCCAGCGGAGCCAGATCGCTGATCTGGGCCTCCGAACAGTCGAGGGTTTGCAGCTCGTTCAGGCCTGCCAGCGAAGCCAGATCGCCGATCTGGGTCCCCCAGCAGTTGAGGCTGTGCAGCCCTTTCAGGCCTGCCAGCGGAGCCAGATCGTTGATCTGGGTCCCCGAACAGTCGAGGGTTTGCAGCTCGTTCAGGTCGGCCAGCGGAGCCAGATCGCTGATCTCGGTCCACCAGCAGTCGAGGCTCTGCAGCTCGTTCAGGCCGGCCAGCGGAGCCAGATCGCTGATCGAGGTCGCCCGGCAGTAGAGGTTCCTCAGCTCTTTCAGGCCGTCCAGCGGAGCCAGATCGCTGATCTGGGTCCACGAGCAGTAGAGGCTCTGCAACTCGTTCAGGCCGGCCAGCGGAGCCAGATCGCTGATCTGTGTCCCCGAGCAGTCGAGGCTCTGCAGCTCATTCAGGTCTGCCAGCGGAGCCAGATCGCTGATCTGGGTTTGCGAGCAGTTGAGGTTCCTCAGCTCTTTCAGGCCGTCCAGCGGAGCCAGATCGCTGATCGTGGACCCCGAGATGTCGAGGCTCTGCAGCCCGGCTAGACTAGCGATACGCCCCCAACCGGCGAGCACACGCCGTCGTCTATCGTCGTAAACTACTCCATCAGGACCTTCAGCGTCACCGACACGAAGCTCTCGCAGATAAGTGCATCTGGCAAGGGACTCGGGGAGTTCCCTTAAGGCGAACAGGTCGGACAGGAAAAGCGTCGTCCGCGCAGGGTCCGACAGCACCAAAGCGATCCGCCGCTCTGCCTCATCCATCGCCGCCGCTGAATCAATGCGCCATTTTGGGTCGCCGTAAGTGATCCCGTCCACAGTTCCCATGCTTATCCCGTTCTTCGTGCGTCAACGAAGGAACGAACTGTCATGCACTTAGCGTCCATCGTTCATTCAGCACAATTAAAGGTGGCGGAACGCCGGAGCAAGCGACAGCTTTCGGCATACCCGAATGGACGTCCAAACGTCTGGAATGGGGCGCAAGGTGCCGTCTTGTTCATCCGGGAGCGGGACGCCTCACTTAGGCCGTAGGAGGTTGCCGTCCATCCCATCAAAATCTCTGTGGCGCAGTAAGGGGCGCTCCCGTTCACCCCCCAAACCCTTGAGCCAAACTCAACCGAACGCACAAACCATCGGTTTTGCCGCCGCCTGAAACGCCGCATTGTTCGGCCCCATGAACACATCCCCGACGACACGGCGCCGCCTCATCATCGACTGCGATCCCGGCCATGACGATTTCGCGGCCATCGCGCTGGCGGTGATGTCGGGCGCGTTCGATATCGAGGCGATCACCGCCGTTTGCGGCAATGCGCCGCTCGCGCGCACCTCGGCCAACGCGCTCGCCATTGCCGATGCGCTCGGCACCGCCATTCCCGTTCATGCCGGCGCCGTGGCGCCGCTGATCCATCGCTATGAGTTCCCCGCCGCCTTTCACGGCGTCACCGGGCTCGATTCCACCGGCGCCACGCTGCCGCCGCCGCGCCGCGCGCTGGCGCCCGGCCACGCGGCGCTGGAGATCCTCGCCCGCGTCAACGCCGCGCCCGGCGAGATCACGCTGGTCGTCCTCGGCCCGATGACCAACGTCGCCCTGGCGCTGGCGCTCGACCCCGAGATGGCCGGCAGGGTGAAGGAGCTGGTGTTCATGGGGGGCGGCCTCATCGGCGGCAACGTCACCCCGCGCGCCGAGTTCAACCTGTGGGCCGATCCGGAGGCCGCCGCCATCGTGCTCGCCTCCGGCATCAAGGCCACCATGTTCGGGCTCGACGTCACCAACCGCGCCTGGCTCGACAGGGACGACCTCGCCCGCATCCGCGCCGCCGTGCCCGGCGCCAACCCGGTGGCCGACATCATTCAGTTCTACACCGACCGCTCCGGCGACGTGGCGGCCGGCCGCGTGCCCGGCCCTGCCCTGCACGACACCTGCCCGCTGGCCTTCCTGATCGACCCCGCGCTGTTCGCCATCGAAAGCCTGCCGGTGACGGTGGCCACCACCGCCGGCCCGCACTATGGCGCCACCGATGCCGACCGCCGCCCCTGGGCGCCCGAGGGCGGCCCGCGCATCGGCGTGGCGCTCGACCTCGACCGCCCCGCCATCGCCAAGCGCGTCACCGATGCGCTGGTGGAGGCTGCCCGCCGCATCGCCGACAGACAATAAAAACAAGCAAAACCAAGAAACTGGACCGCTCGTTCCGCTATAAGAAAAAGACGTTGGATCGCTGGTACCGCTACAAAAAACAAAAGCGTTGGACCGCTAGTACCGCAAGATAAGAACCTTCCGAGGAGATGAACATGACGCGGCTGCCGTTATTGACCACTGCTCTGGCGATCGGGCTTACCGCCACCGCCCACGCCGAAACCACGCTGACCGTTCTGATGATCGAGGGCCTCGACAAGGGCTCGATGGAGGCGGTCGCCGCCGCCTACATGGCCAAGCATGCCGACGTGAAGGTGGAAATCCAGAGCCTGCCGTGGAACCAGTTCTTCCAGGTGTCGGAGATGCGGCTGAAGTCGGCCGACGCCGCCGTCGACCTGATCTACACCGACGCGCCGGTCGTCGCCTCCTACGCCGCCAACGGCTACATCCTGCCCTTCGACGCCACTGTCGCCGACGAGGCTAGGGACAAGCTGGTCGGCCCCTCGGTCGCCACCGGCACCTATGACGGCAAGCTCTACTCGCTGCCGATGAACTCGTCGGCGCAGGTGCTCTACTACAACGTCGACCTCCTGAAGGCCGCCGGCATCACCCCGCCGAACGGCCTCACCAAGGACAGCGCCACCAAGCCCGACGCCATCGTCAAGCTCGCCACCGACGACCGCTGGACCTTCGAGCAGGTGGCCGAGGCGGCCAAGGCCGTCTCCGGCAGCGAGGGCGGCAAGGCCAAGCCCTGGGGCTTCGCCTTCGAGCAGTTCGGCGAGCTCTACCAGCTGCAGCCGCTGGGCGGCTCGCTCGGCGGCGAGCTGATCTCGGCCGACGCCAAAACGGCCGACGGCTATCTCAACGGCGACGCCTGGACCAAGGCCGCCACCTGGTGGTCCGACCTCTTCAACAAGGACAACGTCAGCCCCCGCTCGCTCGGCTTCGGCGAGGCGGCGCAGATGTTCACCAACGGCCAGCTCGCCATGTTCGTCGGCGGCACCTGGAACGTGCCGGCCGTCGCCGGCTCGTCGATCAACTTCGGCATCGCCCCGCACCCGAAGTTCGCCGACGGCAAGGCGTCAACGCCCACCGGCAGCTGGTACCTGTCGGTCACCAAGGCCAGCCCCGACGCGGCCGCCGCCGCCGACTTCGCCAAGTTCGCCGCGCTGAGCGACGAGGGCACCGACGTCTGGTTCAAGACGCTCAACCAGCTGCCGGTCACCAACCGCCTGCTCGACGAGATCAACGCCGACCCGGCCTTCGACGCCTTCCCCGCCTCGGTCATGCGCCTGTCGGCCTGGGAGTCGCGCAACACCGCCGCGGCCCGCCCGGTCACCGTCGCCTTCAGCCAGCTGCAGGATGCCTTCCGCACCGCCTTCACCGACATTGCCAACGGCGTGCCGGTGGACGAAGCTCTCGGCACCGCCGTCGACGCCTACGATCAGGCCGCCGCGCGCCTGAACCGCAAGTAAGCCGCGAACAAAAGGCCGCGCCTTCGGGCGCGGTCGCTTTCGGGGAAGAGATGCAGTGAATCGCTCGCCCGTCACCCTCCTGGTCCTGACGCTCGCGCCGGCCTTGCTGGGGCTGGCGATCTTCCGCGCCTACCCCATCGGCCTCGCTTTCTACGAGAGCCTCTACACCACCGTCGCCGGCGAGCGCACCTTCGTCGGCCTCGGCAACTACGCCGACCTCCTCACCGACGCCGGCTTCTGGAAGTCGCTGCGCGTCACGCTCTGGTTCAACCTGATCATCAATCCGTTGCAGGTGGCGCTCGCCCTGGCGCTGGCCTTGATGTTCGTCCAGAAGCTGCCGGGCATGGCGGTGTTCCGCCTGTTGTTCCTCATCCCCATCGGCATTTCGCTGCCGGTCGCCGTCATCATCTGGCGCATCGTGCTGTTGCCGGAAGGCTTCCTCAACGGCGCCCTCGGCATCGTTGGCCTCGGCCCCTACCGCTTCCTGACCGGCCCCGATTTCGCGCTCTATTCCATCATCGGCATCGCCACCTGGAAGGGCATCAGCTACTGGATGATCTTCCTGGTCGGCGGCTTGCAGAACATCCCGCAGGAGATCAACGAGGCGGCGCGGCTCGAGGGCGCCTCGGCCTGGCAGCGCCTCTGGCTCGTCACACTGCCGCTGCTGCGCCCCACGCTGCTGTTCGTGCTGGTAGCCGACATCACCATCAACTTCCTGCTGTTCGCGCCGGTGTTCATGCTCACCGGCGGCGGCCCGCGCGGCTCCACCAACGTGTTGATGTACGAGGCCTACAAGTCCGGCTTCGTGTTCGGCGACATGGGCCGCGCCATGGCCATCGTCGTCTGTCTGGTGGCGATGCTGCTGGTCATCGTCGCCATCCAGTTCCGCCTGTTGTCGTCGGCGCCATCGAAGGAGGCCCGCTGATGTCGCCCGCCCTCCGCAAGGCCCTGATCTATCTCGCCATCGCCGTCACGGCCTTCATCTTCGTGGCTCCGCTCTGGTGGGCCATCCTGTCGTCCTTCCGGCCCAACGACGCCATCTTCCGCGATCTCTTCCCCTTCACCCCGCGCGCGCTGTTGCCCGAGCCCTTCACGCTCGACGCCTACGTGGCGATCTTTCAGCGCGGCTTCGGCTCGATCATCGCCAACACGCTCCTGGTCGCCGGGTTGACCACGGTGCTCGGCCTGATCGTCAACGCGCTGGCCGGCTATGCCTTCGCCCTGTTCGAGTTTCCCGGCAAATCCGCCGTGCTCGGCGTGGTGGTGGTCAGCTTCATGCTGCCGTTTGAGGCCATCGCCATGCCGCTCTACTCGGTGGTCAGCCAGCTCGGCTGGATCGACCACGTGGCCGCGCTGGTGGTGCCCTCGGTCGCCAATGGCCTCGCCGTTTTCCTGTTCTACCAGTTCTTCCAGCAGGTACCGAAGGACTACTACGAGGCGGCGCGCCTCGAAGGCGCCGGCTGGCTGCGCATCCTCTGGTCGGTCTACGTGCCGCTTTCGCTGCCCACCTGCATATCGGCCGGGCTGATGCTGTTCATCTTCCAGTGGGAAGCCTTCCTGTGGCCGCTCTTGGCCATGCCGGCCCAGCAGTTCAAGGTGATCCAGGTCGGCATGGCCGCCTTCCAGGACCAGTACACCACGGCGTGGAACCAGCTGTTCGGGGCGGCCGTCATCACGGCGCTGATCCCCATGCTGCTGCTCATTCCGCTGCAACGCTATTACGTCCAGGGCCTCGCCGGCTCCGGCATCAAGGGATGACGCCATGAGCGGTGTTCAGCTTAGCGGCCTGCGCAAGGCCTTCGGCCCAACCGAGATCATCTCCGGCGTCGACCTTGAGATCGTCGATGGCGAGCTCGTGGTCTTCGTCGGCCCGTCCGGCTGCGGCAAGTCGACGCTCTTGCGCCTCATCGCCGGCTTGGAGACCGTCAGCGCCGGCGAGGTCGTGATCGGCGGCCGCGACGTCACCCGCGTCGATCCGGCCAAACGCGGCGTCGCCATGGTGTTCCAGTCCTACGCGCTGTTCCCGCACATGACGGTGCGCGAGAACATGGGCTTCGGCATGCGCGTCAACCGCGTGCCCAAGGCGGAAGCCGCCGAGCGGCTCGAAAAGGCCGCCGCCCTCCTCCAGCTCACCGAACTGCTCGACCGCAAGCCGGCCCAGCTCTCGGGCGGCCAGCGGCAGCGCGTCGCCATCGGCCGGGCCATCGTCCGCGACCCCAAGGTGTTCCTGTTCGACGAGCCGCTTTCCAACCTCGACGCCGAGCTGCGCGTGCAGATGCGCGCTGAGCTGTCCGCCCTGCACGCCCGCCTCGGCGCCACCATGATCTACGTGACGCACGACCAGGTGGAGGCCATGACGCTGGCCGACCGCATCGTCGTGCTGCGCGCCGGCCGCGTCGAACAGGTGGGCGCCCCGCTTCAGCTCTACGACGACCCCGACAACCTGTTCGTCGCCGGCTTCCTAGGCTCCCCGCGCATGAACTTCCTCCCCGCCGAGGTGCAGCCGAACGGCCACCTCCGCCCGCTGGGAACCGAAGTCGACCTCCCCTCCCCCATCCCCGGCCTCCACCCCGGCCGCCGCGTGGTGATCGGCTGCCGCCCCGAAAACGTCGAGCTCGGCGAGGGGCCGCTGGAAGCCACGGTGAAAACGGCGGAGCAACTCGGCAACTCCACCTTCGTCCACCTCACGTCAGCCGGCACGACAATCGCCGCCGAACTCCACGACCGCTGGGGCGCGCAAGCCAACACCCCGCTCCGCCTGACGATGCCAACGGCCAAAACGCAACTCTTCGACGCCGAAACGAGCTTGAGGATCAGGGGATGAGGACGAGGGCGAGGGCAGCGGAAGCCTGAAGCGCAACCTACCCCATTGTTTCATATCACTTAACTGTCATCCCCGCGAAGGCGGGGACCTCAGGACGAGAAATCGTCGCGGCCCATATCGGACTCCATAAAACAGCGCGCCCGATATCACTGCCTCGCCCTTTCCGGCCTGAGGTCCTCTGCCTTCGCAGAGGAGGACAGCTTGATGTTGATGGGGGACAAAGCGGCAAGCGATGCGCTACCCGATTGTTTCATATACATAATTCTCCTGTCATCCTCGCGAAGGCGAGGACCTCAGGACGAGATGGCACTGCGGCCCATATCACGCTCAATGAAACATGGGCGCCCGATATCAACCTCGCGCCCCTTCCTGCCCGAGGTCCTCGCCTGCGCAAGGATGACAATTTATATATACGTTTCAATTGGATAAGCCGTTCACCAGCTCATCCAACGCATTACCATTCCCCAATGGAAGGCACCCGCTCCCTCACCCACGCAATACGCTTATCCCCCTGTTATATATCAATTTCCTGTCATCCTCGCGAAGGCGAGGACCTCGGGACGAGAAATCTCGACGGCCCATATCACGCTCCATGAAACAGGGTGCCCTCACCCCCGCGCCCCGTTCAGCTTGCCATCCAACTCCGCCGTCCGCGCTTTTCCAAGGCCGGCTTCGTCGGCGAAATGGGGCCAGCGGGCGATCGCCGCGCGCACCTCATCTACGATCCCCAGCGCCTCGCGCTCCGGGATCGAGGCGCCTTTCGCCACAGCCAGCAGATGCTCCCGGCCGGGATGGCGCCCCTCGCCGGCAATCGCCGCGCTGTGTTCGCCGGCCGGACCATCCGACGAGGTGAGGTCGTAGGCCGGTGCGAGGGTCCATCGGCCATCGGCGCCCATCAGGAAAGCGTGGTTCTTGGCATGGTCGTCGCGGTTGTGCGCCAGCACATTGAACGTCATGTGGCGGAACATCCGCGCCACGTCCCGGCTGTCGCGCGTCA
Organism: Pleomorphomonas sp. T1.2MG-36; assembly: GCF_950100655.1. Taxonomy (NCBI): domain Bacteria; kingdom Pseudomonadati; phylum Pseudomonadota; class Alphaproteobacteria; order Hyphomicrobiales; family Pleomorphomonadaceae; genus Pleomorphomonas; species Pleomorphomonas sp. T1.2MG-36. Next base: position 1,750 of record NZ_CATNLY010000009.1, on the reverse strand, counting down.
GCACGGCGGTCAGCTTGTGCAGGGCGCCGTAGTCGAGCGCGGCCTCGCGATGGCTGGCGTTGAGAAGCCCGCTGGCCGTATGCATGTGCAGGCGGCCAGCCGGCGTTCGGTCGAAACGCTTCGTCGCGAACAGGCGATTGCCCCGCGCGGTCTCGATGACCGACGTTTCGGCCATCAAAAGCCCGGCGGCACGCGCCATCAGGGCATAGGCGTGTTCTTCCACGCCAATGTCCTCCCTGTCGCCGAGGGCGCGCCCCTTGACCAGCCAGGGCTCGAACCCACCGGGCAAGCCGAAGCCGTAGTCGAGACGGAAGGATTGCCTCCCCCTGTCGAGGCCGATCATGATCTTCGGTCTGGCGCCGGCCGAGCCGCCCTGCGCCGCCTGCAAGGCATCGATATCCGCGGTGTCCATCTCGCCCTGCACGCGGTCCACCTGCTCGACGAACCAGTCGAGGTCGTCCTGCCCGCGCTCCCCGCCCGGCAACTCCGGCACGAAGACCAGCGCGCCCATGCCGTTGCCGCCCACCGCCGACAGGCGATCGATCGGGCTCACGTCGCCGGGTTTCGCGCCAATGTTGGCGAGCCGCCGGTCGAGCAGCAACCGGCCCCAGCCATCGGGAACGCTGTCGTTGAACAGACCATGCAGCCCCTCGAACTCCCGTGGGACCGGGCCGGCGGCGGTGAGTCCAGCCCTGACCGGCAGACGGAAGGGCGAAATCGGCAGCGGCGCGGCGACGAAGCCGGGGGCATACTCGAAATAGGCCTGCCGCTCCTCCGCGCTCCACGCCAGCGTTCCAAGGTCGCGCCGCGTGCCCTCAAGGTCGAGCAGAACTTGCATTTTCCGGACGGGGACGAACTTCATTTTCGGCCCGCCCTCCGCCTCGCCGGACGGCCCACGACGTCGTCCAGCGTCTTCACCGGGCGTGGCGGAAACAGCGCCTCGAACTCCGCCTCGGCCTCCAGCGCGAAGGCGATCTTCACGACCGCCTCGAACGACGCCTTGCCCGTTTCCTCGAACAACCGCAGCGACCCGTAGGACACACCGGACCGCGACGCCAGCTCGCGCTGCGTTAGATCGAGGTCGAGGCGGCGGCGCTTCATCCGCGCCGCGACGCCCGTGAGGATATCCGAGGGAGAGGTGAGGCTAAGTGCGAACATGCTAGCGATTATAGCGGAATGTCGGATCGATTGCCACCATAATGGCATTTAGGGAAACCCACTGCCTGTTCGCGGAGCAGGGAGACCGATATCAACCTCGCACCCCTTCCTGCCCGAGGTCCTGCGCCTAAAGCGCAGGATGACAGATTTATATGTACGTTTCAGTGGGATAAGCCGCGCACAAGCCCATCAACCGCATTGCCTGCCATGATGGAAGGCACCCGCTCCCCTCACCCACGCAATACGCTTATCCCTTTGTTTCATATCAATTTCCTGTCATCCTCGCGAAGGCGAGGACCTCAGGACGAGATGGCACTGCGGCCCATATCACGCTCCCCAAACCAACGGCGCCCGATATCAACCTCGCGCCCCTTCCTGCCCGAGGTCCTCTGCCTTCGCAGAGGAGGACAGCTTGATGTTGATGGGGGACAAAGCGACAAGCGATGCGCTACCCGATTGTTCCATATATACCCGGCCTACATCAAAACCCGGAAATTTCTCGGATCGATGATATGGAAGTCATCGGATATAAAGTCTCTCAACTTGAGCCATTGGCTTGGTAAAGTTTTCCGGAAGAACACGTTCACCGCAT
>NZ_CATNLY010000008.1 GCF_950100655.1 Pleomorphomonas sp. T1.2MG-36 | reverse complement strand
AGGCGATGACGGTATTGGGTTCGAGCGTGCAGAAGCCATGCGCAAAGCCCGGCGGCACCCAGAGCTGCTGACCGTTGTCGGCGGAGAGTTCCACCTTCACATGCTGGCCGTAGGTCGGCGAGCCCCGGCGAATGTCGACGGCCACATCCAGGATTGCGCCGACGAGGCAACGGACGAGCTTGCCCTGCGCCCTCGGGTTCAACTGGAAGTGCAGGCCGCGCACCGTGCCGACCTCGGCCGACATCGACTGGTTGTCCTGAACAAAATGAACAGGACCAAAAGCCGCCGAGAACAGATCCTCGCGAAACGTCTCGACAAAATAACCACGCGCGTCGCCATGGCGACGGGGAACAACAAGAAACAGACCATCTAAAGAGGAGCGTTCGAACTGCATATGTCCCCCATTTACTAAACGAGAATACTCAAAAGTAGCTACAAAAACAAACCGAGATAAACAAAATTCTTCGGCTGTTTGATTTAATTTATATCTATTCTAATCCTCCACTATTATATCCATGCGCCTCTCACGTAAAGCGAAAACTGCTAGCACTCGAGGTATAACTGCCTCAAAACGGCACTCTGGGCAACAGCCAGCATTTCGTGCGTATCTCGAGTCTCCGGACATCGCCCCCAGTCAAAAATGCCGCCGCCCTTTCTCATGACGTCAGCGCCCTTCAAGAGAAGGACTATCTTGCTGGCCAATCTGCGAGGCGAACGCATGCTTTCGGTATATACAGTTGCCGTAGTTGCGATCGGACTTCACATAACCCATCGAGAAAGGAATGTTAAACTCCTTCTACCAGTTGCTAACGAGACTAAAAGTCTCTCTATCATGCAGACTTGCCATGGTTACGGCGGCGCCTGGACTTCTGATTCCTTGGAGTAGCGGGAAAGCTCATATGTCGGGACTTAGTGATCTCGATCACCATGTACTCTAAACGAATACCTTGTTGGATTACGCTACGCTCGCAACGGTCAAAAACTCAAAACCATCATGAAGCAGGTACTCGCTTCTGACATAGTGCGCTTAAGCAGATAGCTATGAAAAACACAGTTTCAAATAACCTTCGCTCGGCAGAGCCTATACCCAGACGTCGGCTAGGACAAGAAGCTCTTTCCCGTCGAAAAGGTTGAGAAGTTGTTTTCATTCCTTACTGAAGGATACTCTTTATAATGAGACAATGCACAATATAAATTCTCTAAAGCCTACACACCGCCCACCGTGTGACCGTGCTTCCTTCGAATTAATCGCTTAGGTATATACTTAATTGGCTGCCCGTATTCGCCAAACAACACATCTCTGTAGGCATCCACTATCCTGTAATCGAAATTCAGATACTTCACCCTCCGCCGAGCCGCAGCAGCTACCTCGTCATTAAACGCGTCCGCGTTCCGATCAATAAGCTCCTGATATGCATACTCATACGGATACTTTCTTGACACGCGCTCCATACCTAAAGTTATCTCATGATGCATAATGTACGTCTCAAGGCCAAGCCGCAAAAACTCTCCCCACTCAGAAGAAAGGCGTAGCCATGTATCCCAATCCTGTAGCCTCCTAACCGTTTCTCCAAATCCTCCAATTCCTTTCAAACGAGAAGTTCGCGTAAATACCTGGCTTCCAGCGTTATTAATCTTGTACAGATCATTGACTCCGAACACTTCATCTCCCGCACCATATTCAGCCCACGTCTTACCGTCGCATATATTTCTTATATTTGAGCATATAAATGAGTAATTTTCTCGCCACTCATTTAAAAAAACCTCTATTCGATCATCAGTAAATTCATCATCATCATCTAGACCGGTTATGAAATCACCATTTGCTTGAAAAATAGCGGCGTTTCTTGCAACACATGCGCCTCTACTGTACTCCGACCGTATCAATTTTATACGTCGATCAGCTTGGGCAAGAGTTGCAACAATTTGGGGGGTTTCATCAACGGAACCGTCGTCAGAGATAATTATCTCAATGTTATCAATGCCTTGCCTCTGGACCGACTGAATCGCCCGCTTAAGCAAAGGCCCTCTATTTTTGGTCGTAATATAAACACTAACAAGTTCGCTCATTGCTCAAACCTCAATCCATTTTTCCATACATCATAATGCACATAAAAGTTTCTTGCTCTTGTTCCAAACCACCGGGGAAGCCCTTCTACTAGAAAATCTTCCTTTCTTACATAACCATTAGCGCGCACTCTACTTGCCCTAATAGATGTAAACGCAATATTAACGCGGCTTCGCTCAAGGACAAAAAGAAGATGCCGCTCGGAGTGAAAAGAACACTTCTTACTTCTCAAGAAATCCTCAATTGCATCAAATCTTCCCGCGTATACTTTCGCGGCGTCTCTCCCAGAACACAATGAGAAGCGATCATTGACACCGCCGTGAGACTGCCAACCCGGTACAACAACGCTTCCGCTAGACCGCCCTTGAGGGAGAATACAATCAAACATCGACATTATGTCGTCGTGATACAACAAGTCCGGCCTAACAAACACATAGTAATCATAATCGCAACTCCCGCACAAGCCAAAAACTGTTCTCAATGAGTACAACTGATGGGTGACATTTCTTAGGGAGGCAAAATCATCATTCCAACAATCGCCATACGGTGAAGATAGTTCGAATCTCTCCATAACAGTTCTGCTTCCTGGGTCCTCCAACCTAAGATCTTTAAAATCAATCAGATTCACCTCTGTTTGATCGGCAATGTCATTTTCTTTACTTCTAGCATTCACTACTCTATTTATATTATAGAAATGACCATATACATCGACGCTAAATCTATTTCTTAGGGGGTTTATAATTCTCTTAGTAATACTACTTTCTGTAAATCTCAACGAACGTGTTATCCCAAAGAAACAAATCGCCACTCTTTTCATGAGTAGTATCTCCATAGTATATGAGATGTACACTTATATTTCGCCAGAAATATCAGCGGTATGTATAAAATACTTACCGTTTTGTTCACCGATACCTCATATATGCAGCGAGCTTTAGGGTGCCTACGCAGTTTGCATGCCACTTATCGTCGCACATTGCGATGCCCAGGAGCCCTCTAAACCTGTGTAGACAACTCTGGACAGCCCTACTATCCTAGCGTGTGCATGGCATCGCTGTCGTGGCCGCAACGTAGCCGTCGATCAGGCAGAAGTAGGCGCCGCGGCCTTCGGTGTCGACAGGTGTTTGCCCCCCGCTATCGAGCCCCACGGGGAGCGCTCTGTTTCGCCAACTTACTCCATAGTGATCGCGTGATATTGGACATGGTCAAAGGTCGACGGATCATGATGACATCGCCATCACAATGCTCGAAGATCGCTTCGAAAGGCCGACTCAACGCACCAACGTTCTGGCATGGAACGAAGCGGTCGTAACAGATGGATAGGCAGCAATGGCCTTCGGGCTGACCATTATGTGTCCTCTTAGGCTTCATCCCGTGCAATACTGGCATTGGGAGGAGTTGGCATGATGCCCCGGAGCAAGTGGCGCGTCAGCGCCTGAGCGTTCTGGAACTGGCCGAGCAACCGGGTAACGCGGCCAAGGCCCGCCGTAACTGTGGCATGGATTGGACGAGCTTCTAAGAGTGGAAGCGAAAGTTCCAGCTCGAAGGTCTCGCTGGCCTGAAAGACCTGCAGCCGATCCACAAGTTGCCCCCGAAGACGACGCCGGTTGGCGTGAGCGAGCGCATCCTAGCCTGGCGCTCGATCATCCCGCCTATAGCTGCAATCGTATCGAGGCGATGCTGATGCTGATACTGAAGGCAAACGGGTCTCGGCAATCACCATCCAGATGATCCTCAACGACCATAGTCTCGGCACACGTTACGACCGTTGGCTGGCGCTGGAGAACCGCAAGGCCGAGACCCCGATCGAAACTACCGCCGAGCAGGTCGCCTTCATCGAGAAGCTCAGTCCGGCGCTCTGCGAACGCCACGTCAAGAGCGCCATGCCCAGCGAATTACTGTGTCAGGACACGCTATTCGTCGGCAACCTGAAGGGTTGACGGCCGGTCTATCTCCACGCCGTGGTCGACGCCTACGGGCTCCTACGCCTTCGGAGTTCTGCCCGCCTCCAAGCAGCCCGAGGCGGTGGCGCTGTGGTGCACAACGACATATTGCCACTCTACGAGCGCATCGGGCTCAAGGTCGGCGCCATCCTGACCGACAACGGCCGCGAGTTCTGCGGCACAGACACGCGCACCCGTTCGAACTCGATCTCGCTCTGGCCGGCATCGAGCATCGCAAGACCCCGGGTCCGCACGCCCCGCACCAATGGCTTCGTCGAACACTTCAACGGCACAGTGCTGGACCTGTCCTTCCGACTGAAGATATGCGAGACCTTTCACGCCAGCGTCGAAGCCCTACAGGAAGACCTCGACGCCTGGCTCGTCCATTACAACACCGAAAGGCCCCATCTCGGATATCGAAACATGGGCAGAAGATCCTGGGAAACAGTCAGTAAGTTTATCAACCAGGAATCTTAAGAGGACACATGATATGTTCTGTCCCGAAGCGCCGAAAAGTGCCACTTAGTGCACAGAAAACTATCAACATGGAGCACGCCGCTAGATTTTCTGATAGGCCATGAACAAGATCGACCGTTTGAATTCCAACGGAGTTCATATCGACGGCATGCTATCGGCAATGTCGGGCACCTTGAGTCGCGTAAATTGCAAGCGGGCTTATGAGCCTACAGCCTACCAGGTGGCGACGGCAGGAGCGTTATACCAGTTCCGTTAGGGCCTGACCTTTCTGATGTAGGGATAGTCGGTGAGCGAAGCGATGCGCCCCGTTTCCGTCTTTAGGTCGTTCCAAGCCTTTGCGCAGGCTTCGACGATGGCATGCTGGTCGTTGAAGATGCGGTGGGAAAGGAAGCGCTCCTTGAGGTAGAACCAGAGGCGTTCGACGGGTTGAGCTCGAAGGAGTAGGCCGGCAGATGAACGAGGCTGAGGTTGTCTGGTGGTTTGAGTCGCCCGGTGACGTGCCATCCGTCCTTGTCGAGTACCAGCACGACATGGACATCGGTGGGCAGGCTTTGTGCGAAGGTATCGAAGTCGAGGCGCATCATCTCGGTATCGGCTCTGGGTAGGATCAGAGCGAAGGCGTCATCGGTGCCGGGATGGATGGCGCCGTAGATGTAGACAGATTTGAAGCGCTTGTCGGTGCGCATGACCGGTAGGATGCCCTTCTCGAACCAGACATGGGCGTTGCGTCCTTTCCGTCCGACACGGGCTTCGTCCTGGAGCCAGAGCTGAATCTGTTTGCCTTCGTGCAGCTTGGCGATGCGCTTCACAGCTTTGGCGAGCCCCCTTTTTGAACGCCTTCTGGGCGGCAGCATCGGCCTGAGGTGACGCGGCCGGCTCTTCTGCCAGCTAAGGTCGAGACCCTTCAGATGATCGAACATGCCGCTGACCGAGTAGGTCACGCCGAAGCGCTCCTCGCAGAGGCGACAGATGTCGGTGAGGCGCTAGGCAGAAACGCCGTCCCGATCCGGACCGGGACCGCGCAGGACCATGGTCCGCAAGGCCGCCTGCTGGCCTTCGTCCAAAAGCGGCTTCGGACCAGAGCGCTTGCGATCGCAAAGGCCGGCGATCCCTTCAGCGTTGAAGCGGATCACCCAGCCGCTCTCGCCGCCTCGGCACGGCTCATGCCGTCAAGGGCGTTGGCGATTGCCAGAAGCCGAGCTGCAACCCTGCCATCCCATTCAAGTCGCGCCCGCCGACGCAGCGTCTCCACGCTGATATCCGTCCGAATGATCAGTTTGCTCGGCATCATCAATCCTCCCCCAACGAGGAGGGAATCAGAGACAAACTGATTTGCATAGACCGTGAGTCAGCATCTGACGAAACCGGTATTATATGCAAACGGGCCGATCAGTGGATTCGTTGCGGAGGCGAACGCAAGAAGAACGCACGATTCTGTCACCTACACGTTTTCTTATTTAGCCTAAGCGATCACAGCAAAAAAGTCCTTCGCCTATTTGATGACATTCAGTACCCCTCGCCCCCGCCCGCAAAGAACACGAATACCTTTTAAGCGTTAGTTTTGTGTATTTCGATCCGGTTCGCTCGCATTTCTGTTAATAACTCATCTTTGCAAGCATTTTCAGCACCAAAAACTGGACATAATTTCTTACTGCCCCGATTTCTTTTGCCTGTTCATACGCTGACCATGTCCTTCTTATGCTTTTCTTCATCTCACCTTTAGACACCAATTTCCTGTATACGCCCGGGCCATCCGCCCCAATAACATTACCGGTGTGTTGTCTATAATTAACGGTTATCTTATCGAGAAACGTAACATCTCCACCATTTTTCAAAACACATAATGAAATCCAATGATCGTGCATGTTTGCACTGCTATGGAAAGGAATGCTCACTTCAATAGCAGCTCGATTCAATATCATTGCGCACCCGGTGACGCAATTTCTAACGCTCATCATCTTCAAAGATCGTGAAAGTCTTGGCTTTGTTCTCCTAAACTTAACTAACGACGCGTACATCTCGTTTAATTCTTTATCAACGACAGTACAATCAGAGAATACCAAGCGCGGCCTGCCATCTATATCCTGCGACTCGATTTCTTCGACCAAGTTCAGCACATGATCTTCGCGCCACACGTCGTCTTGATCGCTAAAGCATACGTATTTCGCACTCGATAGTTTTGCCAGATGCTCAAAATTCTTGGAGGCAGATCGAAAAACCTCTCCATCAGAGATAACAGTTATTCTATCATCTCGTTTTGAGAAACTCGAAACAATCTCCAGCGTCGAGTCCGACGATCCATCATCGTGAATAATAAGTGCCCAGTTCCTATATGATTGCTTAATAATTGATTCAATCTGTTCAGATAGATAATTCTCGCCATTGTAGGTTGCCATCAATATCTCAACTTTTTCCATTTTCTGCCTCTATATATGGAATATATTTGAATAGTATCTAGTGGAGGAGGAATGGCAAGTGGTCCGACCTTCGTGCTGCCGCTTACTCACTGTGTTCTACTCGAACTAGCCGGGGACTACGATGAATCTGATTGTGGGGGCACAGACCTAGGAACATCAAGATGTGATACTTAACATCCACCAGACCAAAACCGGCGCCTGTTGGCGCTGTATATCTCGGTGTGCAGCAAATCTTTAATATTACCCAGTCCGCGCTCACCCGCCAGTCACCCCAGTAGAGGGGTAATCTTGGTGTAACGACACCCGGAAACCTCTCAGATGCATCGAGGATGCTCAACACGGTCTGTAGATACGTATGTCAAACTCCACCACACCGCCTCTCCGAGAAACCTAACCAGCAATCAGTCGGTTCCCGTATCAACAACACTGCCAGAAATACGATTAAGCTCCGTACCCTCCAAATATACCCAATACAACTGCCATTGAAACCGTAGGGACACCCGTACTCCAGAGAAATCGAGCTGCACTACACTTCAGACATTTGTTGTATAGAATATAATAGTTGATAAAGTACCCAACAATAAATGAAACAGATGTCGCCCAAGCTATCGCCTCTACTTTTCCAAACATAACGCCAATGGCCAACGCACCGGCCATGCAGAAGCAGTTAAGCACCCCACTCAGCAAAAGAAGATCATTCCTATTCATTGCCTGATAAACGCTTCCGCTAGTAGCTGATATTATTTGCAACGGCAACGATAGAGTTAATATTTTTAGTATGCTTGATGATCTCTCCCAATTCTCTCCGAAAATAGCTGGAATGGCAATAGGAGACAGAATGAATATCACGACAGATAGAGGAATTGACATGAGTAGCGATATAATCGCCAATTTCTCAATGAGTCGTGATACCTCTATACCTGAAAGATTTTTGCTCACTAGCGCGCCTAGGAGTGTTGGTCCGATTGCATATGATAATAGAGTGATCGGGTATCTCATTAGTTGATACGCTTTATCATAGACGCCTAACTGCCGAGACCCAAAGAACTGAGCTATCACAAAATTATCGGCGTTCCTCGTTATGTATATCATGATATTAAACAATACTTGGAATTTACCCTGCTGCCTTAACTTCATAGATGCCGATATATCTCCAGAGAAAATTATCTCCCCAGATCTTCGTAACCAGTAAACGCCAACAACAAACGAGACCACCACAGATGTTAATAGTTTCACCCCAAGTATATCCGCCCCACTCAATATATGAAAACGATAAAACGATAATGAAACTAGTCCACCAATGAGCTCGGACAGAAATCCGGCTATTGCAAATATAAAAAATTTCTGTCTTTTTTGTATAATAGACTGCGGAACTGTAGTCATACATGATATTATAGCGGCGGTCGATACTATCGCGACGAGGTTTGTGCTCCAATTTAACACTTTCGCTTGGCTCAGAGCAGCCACCGCGGCCACTATTATGATTGAATTCATGAAACCAAGTAAAGCAGTTGCTTTAAATATGCCCCCGGCGTCCTCTGGTGACAAATCGCGCCTTGAGATAATAATAGGCGTAATTCCAGACTCTGTTACCTGTTGCATGAATCCATATATTAAAAGTACCGACACCATCAAACCGAAATCGTCTGGCGTCAGAATTCTAGATAGAATAATATTATTTACTAGTGAAGCTATATACACAACGTATCTTGATGACGCTCCACGTATTAATAGCGATAGAAACTCTCTAATCATAAATTTACCTACAGAAAAATGTGTATAAATTGAATTGCAGCCTCAGATAACCATTGCGGCTCCAGGCAATGCGGTTGTCCTAACGAGTTATCCGGTTCTGAGTTCGCTTTTGGCGCCAGTTTCGACCTTACGGGCAGTGATGCCGAGCGCAGGCGCGGGATGGTTTTGCTTGGCGGAGCACTTGAGCCAAGCGGGATGGGAAGATTGCTGCAAACAGGCCGGGGTGCGTCATCCGATCCGGGATTGCGGACGATCTGTGTTGTAGTCTACCCTCGAGTTCGACAATACGGCCGTTGCCTAGGTGATTGAGGCGAACGGCGTCTCGTTGAGCAACTCATCGCGCAGACGGCCGTTGAAGCGTCAATGACGCCGTTTTGCGTCGCCTTGCCCAGAGCGAGCAGCGTGGTGTTATTCGACTCCCGCATTCTGCTAGTGCATTGACGCAGATGGTAGATTCACGTCGCGCGTGAGATGTGTGAGTCTGTGGTCATGGCCCAGACCGTCAGCATCATCCTGAACAGCGCCGATCGCGATCGCCTCGATCAGATCGTCGGTGACCGCAACTGCCCCCTCAAACATGTGCAACGCGCCAAGATCGTGCTTCTATCCGGCGATCGTTTGCCGGTGCTCGAAGTGGCGCGACGTGCTGGCGTCAGCCGGCCGGCCGTCTGGCGATGGCAGCAGCGCTTCGCCGAAGAAGGTGTCGACGGCCTTCTTCGAGACAAGACCCGCAAGCCTGGCACACCGCCCCTTCCGACACCCGTCGTCTCGCGGATCGTCGCCCTGACCTGCTCCGAGCCACCCGGGGCAGTAACCCATTGGACCGGCCGAGCGATGGCCAAGGCCTTCGGTATCTCGCTGCGATCTATCCAGCGCACTTGGGAGATCCATCGCCTCCAGCCTCATCGGCCGCGGACCTTCAAGAGGTCCAACGATCCGGCGTTTGCCGCCAAGGTCGAGGATATCGTGGCCTCTACATGGAGCCGCCAGCTCATGCCGTCGTCGTCTCGATCGACGGAAAGAGCCAGATCCAGGCCCTCGACCGAACTCAACCCGGTGCCGCTGAAGCCCGGCAAGTGCGGCACCATGACGCACGACTACAAGCGTAACGGCACTACTACCCGGGTCGCCGCCCTCGATGTCCTCCACGGCATCGTCGTCGGCCGCTGCATGCCCAAGCATCGGCATCAGGAGTTCATCAAATTCCTCAACGCCGTCGAGCGTGTCGTGCCGGCCGGCAAGATCGTCAACGCCATCCTCGACAACTACGCCACCCACAAGCACCCGAAGGTCCTGGAGTGGCTCGCCGATCATCCGCGCCGGGTGTTTCATTTCACGCCGACCTCGGGATCGTGGCTCAACGCCGTCGAGAACTTCTTCTCGGTTCTCACCCGCAAAGCCATACGCCGCAGAGCCTTTACCTCCGTCGCCGATCTTCAGGACACCATTCGCGTCTACATTCGCAAACAGAATTCCGACCCAAAGCCTTTCGTCTGGACAAAGCCAGCCGAAACCATCCTCGCAAAACTCAGACGATTGCCTGAACCTGCTGACTGAGTCAGTGCACTAGGTGAGGATGTTGCTGTTAAGCCCGACGCCGTTGCCAGAGGCGACCGTCATTGAAAGGGCGGGCTCGGCGATCTCCCAATCGAGCTCGCGAACCTCACAGCGGCGTGTCTGCCAACAACGCCCGGCGTTCTCGTGTGCAGACGCCGATCACTTTGAGTGATGCCGAAGCGCCATGTGAGCTGATGCAAAACAAAGTCGACTCCAGTGCTTGGTGGAGCCAGCGAGAGCAACAACAATTTTAATCGGTAGAAAACCGCGAATGACTTAACGCATTGATAGGCCGGTCTTGCTTTGACTATTTATCGTCGAACACCTCTTATTGCGTTCTGAACAACCATACACCAAACAACAAACCAGAACTATCTGCCAGAGCGACCAGAAATGGTATCCCTCAAATGAAAATGAAGCCGCTTGGAAGGCGACAACAGTTGACACGACCAATATTTCCTCACATCTCCTGACAGAGACACTTAATACTCTATGGATCGCTATGCAAAAGGCAACTACCAGTAAGTAATAAGGAACAAATCCGATTTCGCATATCGTTCTCGCGTACCAGCTATACACTGGAGAGAAAGCTTGACCACGAGCTCCTGTGAGAAATAGCTCAATTTCTTGACTCTGAATTAGTCTAGACGCAAAATTGGCAGCGACTTGAATATTGGCTTGCCCAAATCCGAATCCAAATGGATATGTAAATCCTAATTGACTTGCCGAAGCGGCCTGTAACGTTCGGGTAAGATTTGATAGGCTCTCGGATTCTAAATTGTAGGCTTGCGCCAAGAACGGGAATAATGGCCCCAGCACAAGAACAAATCCGATTGATAACGTTATCAGCCGCTTTCTTAATGAGTCTCTATTTACTACAAATAGAATTGATGCAAGCGTAGCAAGCGCGAGATACATCATTGCGGTGCGAGATCCGGACACTCCAAGTATAACTAATAGTATAGCATTCCTTATATTTATAACACTCTTTCCGTACGACAAGTCAGAATACAGAAGCGCCGGGATACACGATATTAAAGTTATGGTGTAGAAAGACGTCTCGTAATCTAGCCCAGCTACTCTGAATGGTTCAACCTCCGGTCGAGTTGAATACAACGTTCGAATCGACACGAGAATTGACTTTACCGGCTCATTGTACCAAGAAAATATTTCAAGTAATGCAACGAGTATTAGTATCCATGACAAAAGAATGAATGGATACGTATATTTCTCTATAGGCTCTTGATAACTCTCTAACATATGCGCGACAAAAATGAAAAATATCATCATGTATACAAGCACGAACGCTGACCTAAAGAACAACTCCCAACCTGTCATTCCCATACCAAACGTATTATTTATGCTTTCATAATTAATTAACGACGACGAGACAATAACTAGAACTATTATAACAGATATAAAGATGTACTTCTTAGTGAAAATACCTAGCACTCGTGGATATAACGTCCATTCGATGATTGCGGATATTATAAATGCAACTGATATGTAGAAAAATAGTCTCCCACCCAACTCTCCGGCAGGAATTACATTTCCTACGCCACCTACAGATTGGGATATAGTGCTTATTATGAACAGAAAGTAGGACATTTTCTTCCAATGCGGGTTACATCCAGAGCCTTTGGGTACTTCTAAGTCAAATTCCGTCGATCGCGAGTCCGCCCACTGGCGCATATCAGAACATGAAGACCGCTATACTCGCCTACTTTGGAGTCGATTTTTACGTACTTTTCTAGTCTCCATGCCGCCGAGGGTCGATCACATTTACACGCTCAAAGCTGATGTAACAAAACGATTTCCTGCTTATGCGTCCTCCCTTCGTCTGATGACAGCGAAGGAAGCTTGCATTAAAGCCAAGGGCTACCTAAGCCTCGCGGCTAAAGTCTTCTCTTAAGCTTCTTAGTCGCTAAGTTGCCTAAGATTTTTCTAAATGGAAGGTTCATGTTCCAGTACTCGAGGTGAGGCCGTTCGGCATTATGGTGGACGAGCTAGTGCATTGACGCAGATGGTAGATTCACGTCGCGCGTGAGATGTGTGAGTCTGTGGTCATGGCCCAGACCGTCAGCATCATCCTGAACAGCGCCGATCGCGATCGCCTCGATCAGATCGTCGGTGACCGCAACTGCCCCCTCAAACATGTGCAACGCGCCAAGATCGTGCTTCTATCCGGCGATCGTTTGCCGGTGCTCGAAGTGGCGCGACGTGCTGGCGTCAGCCGGCCGGCCGTCTGGCGATGGCAGCAGCGCTTCGCCGAAGAAGGTGTCGACGGCCTTCTTCGAGACAAGACCCGCAAGCCTGGCACACCGCCCCTTCCGACACCCGTCGTCTCGCGGATCGTCGCCCTGACCTGCTCCGAGCCACCCGGGGCAGTAACCCATTGGACCGGCCGAGCGATGGCCAAGGCCTTCGGTATCTCGCTGCGATCTATCCAGCGCACTTGGGAGATCCATCGCCTCCAGCCTCATCGGCCGCGGACCTTCAAGAGGTCCAACGATCCGGCGTTTGCCGCCAAGGTCGAGGATATCGTGGCCTCTACATGGAGCCGCCAGCTCATGCCGTCGTCGTCTCGATCGACGGAAAGAGCCAGATCCAGGCCCTCGACCGAACTCAACCCGGTGCCGCTGAAGCCCGGCAAGTGCGGCACCATGACGCACGACTACAAGCGTAACGGCACTACTACCCGGGTCGCCGCCCTCGATGTCCTCCACGGCATCGTCGTCGGCCGCTGCATGCCCAAGCATCGGCATCAGGAGTTCATCAAATTCCTCAACGCCGTCGAGCGTGTCGTGCCGGCCGGCAAGATCGTCAACGCCATCCTCGACAACTACGCCACCCACAAGCACCCGAAGGTCCTGGAGTGGCTCGCCGATCATCCGCGCCGGGTGTTTCATTTCACGCCGACCTCGGGATCGTGGCTCAACGCCGTCGAGAACTTCTTCTCGGTTCTCACCCGCAAAGCCATACGCCGCAGAGCCTTTACCTCCGTCGCCGATCTTCAGGACACCATTCGCGTCTACATTCGCAAACAGAATTCCGACCCAAAGCCTTTCGTCTGGACAAAGCCAGCCGAAACCATCCTCGCAAAACTCAGACGATTGCCTGAACCTGCTGACTGAGTCAGTGCACTAGGTGACACGCAGAAAGTATAAGGGGTATGACTCAAAGGTGTGTCGACCAAGGCGCGGAGCTAGACGTTTCCGACTCCTTTAGGTTGCTGCTGAACAGCGCGCCCTAGCACAGCGCCTGACAACGCCGAGTGTGTCGCTTAACAAAGGCAACCCGCTCGGCACAGTGTCCGATCGGTGTCTTGGCCTTGCGGGTCCCCGACGCCGGCCACCGGCCAGATCCCGCGGTTGTTGAGGATCTTCTAGATTGTGACCGACGAGGCCCGCTTGCTCCCATCACCAGCAGCGCCTCTATGCGACTGTGGCCACATAGGCGGGACCGTCGAGGCGCCAGAGCGAGGACTTACTCGCTGGCCTTAGGACCGACCACAGGTCCTTCGGGTCGGCCAGTTCCTCAAGCAGGAATCGGCGCCCCAGTAGAAGCTAGCAAAGTCTATGCTGCGGCCTACCCAGCCGTATTACCCAGTTGCTCGGCCCGTTTCCGAAACACTCAAGCACTTGCTCGCCGCCCTGTCGTTGGGATTTTTTCCACTTGCTCCCGATACCAGCATCACAAAGTAGAGCCCGCAAGGTCAAACCTCACATTTTTAAACTGAAACTCTTCTTATCTATTGCATAGGCAGAGAACTGATCCGGGAGACACTTTCTGTCCGCTTTGCCAACCCAAACTGTAACGCTAACTAGGCTCATAGATGGAATGTCATCAAAATGATCGGTTATAATTGCGCACTCATCTTTGTTAACACACCGATCAGCCATATCTCTCATTATTGAATTTCTCTTGTTAACACCAATGTTCTCGACCCACTCTCCCCCTGCTGGATCGACACAAAAAGTTGACAAACAGCCGTCGAAACCAAGTCGATCCGCAAGTACTTCCGAATAGTTAGACGGCGCAGCCGTCGCCAGTATAACGGCAGAACCTTTCTTCCTCATAAGATTTATAAAACCCAAAACATCTTTATTTAAGTACCTGAACAAAACAATTGCAAAGCGAACGTCATCATTTCTCCTACATTCCTCCTTATTTGACGTCACTATTTTTAGGACCTCCCTCTTCATATCCCAATGTGTTATGTTTCCAATCAGTCGCTTTAGGCAGATTAATATTATTCTAAATTTGGTTGAGTATTTAACTCCGCCGATCATTATTGTGAATATAAGCCATCGATGAAAAGAGTTACACGTGACCAAAGTGCCATCAAGATCGACATATATAGTTTTTATCCTGTCGAGGGTCTCCGTAGAGGCTACAGACATTTTCTTACTCCTACAGGCAAATTTCCCCATAAATTTTTCTGAAATAGAAAATATCTACCCGCGATTCTAGGTCAAAATTCTCCGAAGAGTGCTCTAGTGTCAATTATCGATAATATAATTTTCTCTCGAAGAAACCATAATAAAACATACCATATGATAATAGTTATATCTGCTTTGTCGATCGCGCGCCTTAAAAAACCCCTACATATGCGTTTCTTCTCCGGCATCACACATGACTAGATCCTGCCCCTCTTTCATGCTTAGAGTCCATAGACCATGGAAATTTTACCAAAGTATCTTTGTATATGTGATAATCTACTTTAACTATCGGATTCTTAAACGTGATCGTGATAGCACATGTTTGTATTTCTGAGTTTGGATAACGTTGTTTTACGAAGCTAATAACGTCTAGAAGCGTACTTCCGCTATCGACAGCATCGTCTATGATTAGAATCATCGACTCTTCGTTTACAGAACCAGATATATCATTGACAATTTCCACGTTGGATATTCGAGGTCGTCTGTTCTTTCTTTCATAGAAAAACTGCCTGGCATGATGTTCCACAACTCTCAACAGGTTATGAGCTACATCTGGCATGATTCCGATCATTCGACTGAATATCGAGTATTTCTGTTTTGTTTTCGTTCCTTTTCTCTGCCTCTTCACAACAAAATTTGGCATACCGGGATTATAGAACTCTACGAACTTCTCCCCAACGAAACGACCGCCCGTTTCTACGCTCACAACCAGATCTACGGTTCTATTTTTACTTTTTACTAAAAGACATAACTTCCGACATGCGTCGTCGAAATCTTGCTCTCTCCTAAGATCAACTACCCTCATCACACAACCACCCTATTTCCGAATGACAGCCACGAGAATAGCGAACAGCATTCTTAATCTTAATATTAACTTAGTTATACTTCCGTTATTTGACTTATCTCCCGTTGGAGATAAGTTATCTCCATGCCTTCTATAGAAAAGGCAGGTTTGTTTTCTATGATAAGGAACGAACATCAACTCAGCTATTAAGCCGATATACCAATCGTGCCATACAACCCCGGGCGGAAACGGCAGAGAAACCTTCAGTACATCGCGTCTAAACGCCATACAACAACCGACATATCCATTCTTTATGTAATTCTTTATAAATCCTGGACCTGTTCTATTTACTTCAAAAAGACTCCGACCTGTTTTTGTTAGATTCTCATTGGTGATCTCAGCATCCAATAGAGCCAAATCATACCGGGATAGAGCCGCCCGAAATAAATCCATACGGCCATTGACCCAAACATCGTCCTGATCGACTAACAAGAAATATGACGCTCCAGAATCATAGGCGGCTTGCAAAACGCGCTCGAAATTACGGACAACACCACCCGCACGTTCTGTTGAAACAACCCGCAGCTTCCCACCGTAACTCGACAATATATCTTTTGTTGAATCTTTTGATCCGTCGTCTGAAACAAATAAAACATCGGAAGAAGTTAATTGACAAAGTATTGAGTCTATCTGATCTCGCAGATATTTTTCTCCGTTGTATGTCGCTAAACATATCGCGTACTCAAATGACGATTTCAGCACTGCGCACTCCGTATATTGGAATATCTATTAGTATACGATGGATAGTATATTCAATTTATTCTAATTTAAAATTAGAGCAGCATTTTATGTATAGTTGGTGCATCTAAACTACGTTTGCGAACGTCCGACGCTCACATAGCTGAAGCCGTGCTTCTCGACTTCCTCGGGTCGGTAGATGTTCCTGAGATCGACCAGCACAGGCGCCTTCATCACCGCCTTGAGGCGGGGGAAGTCGAGCGCCCGGAACTCGTTCCACTCGGTGACGATGCAGAGCGCGTCGGCGCCCTTGGCCGCCTCGTAGGCGCTGCCGACATAGGCGATGCCCTCGATCAGCTTCTTGGCGTTGTCCATGCCCTCGGGGTCGAAGCCGCGTACCTTGGCGCCGGCATCCTGCAAGGCCTGGATGATGGAGATCGCCGGGCTGTCGCGCATGTCGTCGGTCATCGGCTTGAAGGTGAGGCCTAGCACGGCCACCGTCTTGCCGCGCACGTCGCCGCCGACTGCCTGGACCACCTTGCGCGCCATCGCCCGCTTGCGCGTGTCGTTGACGGCCACGGTGGTCTCGATGAGCCGGATCGGGCTGTCGTAATCCTGGGCGGTCTTGACCAGCGCCAGAGTGTCCTTGGGGAAGCACGAGCCACCGTAGCCAGGGCCGGCGTGCAGGAACTTGCCACCGATGCGGCCGTCAAGGCCAATGCCGCGTGCTACCTGCTGCACGTCGGCGCCAACCTTCTCGCAGAGATCGGCGATCTCGTTGATGAAGGTGATCTTCATGGCCAGGAAGGCGTTGCCGGCGTACTTGATCAGTTCGGAGGTGCGACGCTTGGTGAACAGCAGCGGCGCCTGATTGAGGTAGAGCGGCCGGTAGACCTCGGTCATCACCTCGCGAGCGCGTTCGTCCTCGTAGCCGATGACGATGCGGTCGGGCCGCTTGAAGTCGTCGATGGCGGCGCCTTCGCGCAGGAACTCGGGATTGGAGACGACGGCGACGTCGGCGTTGGGGTTGGTCTCGCGGATGATGCGCTCGACCTCGTCACCAGTGCCGACCGGCACGGTCGACTTGGTAACGACAACGGTGAAGCCCTTGACCGCCGCGGCGATCTCGCGGGCCGCCGCATAGACATAGGAGAGATCGGCATGGCCGTCACCGCGACGCGACGGCGTTCCGACGGCGATGAACACCACATCGGCGTCTGCCACCGGGCCGGCGAGATCGGTGGTGAAGGTCAGCCGGCCAGACTTGACGTTGGCAGCGACCAGGGCGTCGAGACCGGGCTCGTAGATCGGGATCTCGCCGCGCTCCAGCGCCTCGATCTTCTCCACCGCCTTGTCCATGCAGACGACGTCATGGCCGAAATCGGCAAAGCACGTTCCCGATACAAGACCAACGTAGCCAGATCCTATCATCACGATCTTCATCAATATACTTTCTTGGAAATATTAGTTGAACCTACCACCGCTTTCGGCGCTCCAACGCATCAAAGCAGTTTCAATAGCGTTTGGGTATTCTCGCCCTTGAGACGTCAACCATCCCGGATAAATGTCAGTAGAGCGCACCAGCTTCATGACGCGATCGGGGTGAATTCCGATGTGAAAGGCATCCAACACTTTAAGCAGTCGAGCACCTGCAAGTACCAACGCTTTTGGGACCATGAAGGTGCGCGCTTTGGGAAAATGACCGCTTATCATTGCCGAAATGATTTGTTCGAGCGTGTAGCGCTGGGGATAGGCACCGTTGAATAGAATAAACGGTTCCGCCTTATTTCGTGCGAATTCGATCGCGTCGAGGAGGTCTTCAACGTAGATGCAGGCCTTAATCGTATCTTTGCGGCCCGGATAAATGAAGAAGCCCTTCTTGAGCAGTGTCGCAAGCCTTGTGAAATTGCCGCCCTCGCCTCCCCCAAAGACGACTGCCGGGCGGACGATGGTCAACTTTCGACCTGATGAAGATTCAAACCATTGGCGATGAATGCGCTCGGAGATGAGCTTCGAGTATCCGTAGGCTGATTCAGGCGCCGGAGGTGTTTGCTCTGTCTTCATCTCCTCACTCGGTCCATAGACAGAGATTGAACTCGTGAAGACGATCTCGCTAACGCCATTCCTGGCAGCGAAATCTGTAATTGAAAGCGCGCCCAAGATATTCGTCTCGTAGTACTCGTGAATGGGATGGCCGGGCGTTGTGTGAATGGCCGCAAAATTGTAAATTCGGCTAATCGCTCCATCGACCCAAAAGCCAGAAAGATCGCGGACGTCGGCAATCCGGTAGTCCACGCCAGGCAGCGTTTCTCGTTGCGGCTTAATGTCTACCGAGATGACCTCAACACCTTCGGCGACCAAGCGTCGCGTGAGATGCGTTCCGATAAAACCGGAGCCGCCGAAAACAATAACTTTTTCAGCCAATGAAATCTCCCTGCCGCCATCAGCCCTTGTAATTTTCGAACAGGCTTCCAAGGCGGCTCAAATTTGCTTCAAACGTTCGATAAAGCCACTTACCGGACACATAACGTCCGGGCAAAAGCTACCGCACTCCGGGTGAAACCACTTCACCTGGACCCAAATCACTGCCGCACACGAACAGTCGCAGGATCGATCTCCCACGCCTCGATCGGAGGCTATCTACGCGTCAACCAAACAACGATCAGGCCACTTTCAGAACCATGTCGCGAGACACGCCCGCCCGCACCTGACCACCCATCAAACTCATCAACAACACCAGCCGGCCACGCCCATCAAGGCGCTCGATCACCCCAAGCTCGTCGGCAAACGGTCCAGCCCTGAGGCGCACTATCATTCCAGGCTGCAACGGATCGATGAACTCAAGAATACCGTCGGCGTTGGTCGAGGCGACCAGGGTCTCGATAACGCCTGGCTTGATCGCCAGAGGCGCGTCGCCGTTGGCCACCAAGGACCGGACACCCAGCGTTCCGTTGATGGACCGCCAGCGCGCCCGCATCGGATCCAACCGCACGAAAACATAGCCGCGAAAAACTGGAGCCGTCGTCGCAACCGTCTTGCGCGCGTGGCGGCGCACCACTTTTTCAAGGGGAGAGAATGTATGAAAGCCTTGGCGACGAAGGTTATCGACCGCGATCCCCTCTCGCTGCGGCTGGGTCATAGCTGCGAACCAACGCTCGCTCTCCATGGGCCCATCAAAAGCAGACCCAGATACGTCTGTAGCCCCTTGGGACAACGAACTTTCCATAAGGCCCCTTTTCGCGATCACTGCGCGCCGTTTGATCCCAAATGACCCCAGGGAGGGCCATTACGACCACTACAGAAAACTAAAGCAATTATCGCGCCATCTTATCGCGAACATAATTTTCGAGATCGGGAGCAGAAACCAGGCCAAAAACGAACAAAAAAAGCAAATCTTGGAGCGACGCCAATTTCATTTTGAAAATACTGCAACAAATCCCCCAATTTATTGCCTCAATACATAAACCCAAACAACAGATATCAAACAAAAGCGGCCTAGCTCGACCTCTCTACGACTAATAGCTAATGGTACTTTCAATTACGGCACAGTGTCAACTGCAACCGATCAATCTATCCATGATGCAGCAAACCGGTCACGGTTCAGCGGCGGGGCAGGTGCCCAAGGTTCAGAAGGTATCTTCCATATTCGCTTTTACCGAGCTTCTTTCCGAGTGTTTCCAGTTGGTTGCGATCGATGAAGCCGTTACGGAAGGCGATCTCCTCGGGGCAGGCGATCTTGATGCCTTGGCGGCGTTGCAGGGTGCCGACGAAGTCGCCGGCTTCGAGCAGGCTGTCGGGGGTGCCGGTGTCGAGCCAAGCATAGCCGCGGCCCATCAGTTCGACGTTGAGCTTGCCACGCTCGAGATAGGCCCTGTTGACGTCGGTGATCTCGAGCTCT
>NZ_CATNLY010000007.1 GCF_950100655.1 Pleomorphomonas sp. T1.2MG-36 | reverse complement strand
TAGCCCTTCCCGGTGGAGAAGGTCGACCGTCATTCGCTCCCGCAACGAGAGCTGAGAGTAATGTTGTCCCATCGCAGCAACACCTTACCAGGTGTTGCACTTCAATCGTGAGTCCAAGGAGGACCTCAGGCAGAACATGGCTCCCGGCCGATATCGCGCTCCATTCCCCGAGGTCGCCGATATCAACCCATCGCCCTTTCCGGCCCGAGATCCACCTTGCATTCGCGCGCGAATGCAAGCCGCCTGCGCAGAGGAGGACAGCTTGATGGAGGCGAGGACCTCGGGCCGCAAGGAGCGCGACGCCGCTATCGCGCTCCCCTGCGTCCAAGCTTCTCCCGGCATCCCTCCCCCTACATCAGCTGCGGCATGCTGGCCGCGTCGAGGCGGCGGTGGATCAGCGAGATGAGGCTGAGGAGGTCTTCGGCGTCTTCGCGGCTCATGTGCCAGTGCGGTCGCGGCTCGGGTTCGGCCGGGTCGTGGAACAGGGCGAACACGCCCTTCAGCAGCGCGGCGAAGCCCCGCTGCTCGCCGGTCTGCCCCTCGCTGGCCAGCGCGTTGATCGCCAGAAGCGGCGGGGCGCCGGCGAAGGCGTGGTCGACGAGGTCGGCGCCGTCGCCGTTGAGGCCGGTGCGGCGGCGGATCTTTTCGGCGAGGCCCTTCACCGCCTCCTGCACGGCGTGGACGTAGCCGTCGGCCAACAGCTCCTGCTGGCAAAAGCGCATCACCTCGGGGTGGGCGTCGCGATAGGTGAGGTCGGCCCTCAGCTCGCGCGCCCGCTTGGCGGCCTCGTTGAGCTTGCTCGCCGCCCGCATGGCTTCGAGCTTGCCTTCCTCGCTGACGACGAGGCCGGCCAGCGCCAGCGCGCGGTTGATGTTGAGCCGCATCGCCTCGAAGCGCTCCGGCTCGCGGGCGAAGCGCTCGGGCTGCATGGCCGTGCAGATGAAGGCCAGGATGTGGGTGCGGTCGTTGCGCGTCGTCTGCACGTCGGCAAAGGCGTTTAACAGGCGCTGCCGCATGTCGAGCCCGGCATCGGCATCGGGAATGCTGGCCATGGCGAACAGGGCCGAAATCTCGCCTTCGGTCAGGCCGCCGCACGTGTCGCCGAGTGCGCCGGCAATGGCTTCCAATTGGATCTGGGTAAAGGTTGGCATGATGTCTCGCTTTGGCTGGACCGCCCGCGACGAAATACATCTCGGAGCCCGGCTCGAACCGCACTGGCAAGGCGTGTGGCAACGGTGGCGCGCGCCGGAGCGCACGCCATCGAAACCAGGCGCGGAGGCCAGTAGAGATTCGGGACAGGCCCTCATCGGACAATGAAATAACCGGGCAAGTATGCTCTCTGTTCCAGAAAGAACGAGTGCATCAATAGTATATCATCCGAAATGCGACCGTCGTTTTCACGCCGGCATTGGCTTTTTCTGCAGGATTGCCCTCCCCGGACCGGCATCGACGCCCACCAAGGCGAGCGGAGCGGCCGCCGGCGCCCGCATCACTTCGCTGCGCTTGCCCCGCGACGACAGCGCCTCGCGGCGGCCGCCGAATTCGGCTACCGTTCCGCCACGTGTCGGGATTCGAGGGAATGGGAATGCGTGGACCGTCGATACTCTTTGCCATGGCCGCCGAGCAGGAATACGGCCCGGCGCTCAGGACGCGCATCAAGCCGGTGATGATCGGCGTCGGCCCGGTGGAGGCGGCCGTCAACCTCACCGCCGAGCTCGCCGCCCGCGCCCATCGCGGCGACCTGCCCTCGCTGGTGGTCAGCCTCGGCTCGGCCGGCTCGCGCCGCCTCAGGCATTGCGAGGTCTACCAGGCGACGTCCATCGCCTATCGCGACATCGACGCCTCGCCCCTCGGCTTTGCCAAGGGCACCACGCCGCTGCTCGACCTGCCGGCCACCGTGCCGCTGCCGCTGCGCATCCCCGGCGTGCCGGAAGCCAGCCTTTCCACCGGCGGCAACGTCGTCTCCGGCGCCGCCTACGACCTTGTCGACGCCGACATGGTCGACATGGAAACCTTCGCCCTCTGGCGCGCCTCACAGAAGTTCGCCGTCCCCCTCCTCGGCCTGCGCGGCATCTCCGACGGCCAGAGCGAACTCACCGGCTTCCACGACTGGACCGAATACCTCCACATCATCGACGAGAAACTGGCGACGATCGTGGATCGGATTTTGGCGGGGGACGTGGTGGAGGCTGGCTGAAGCGGCCGCTACACCCTCACCACGATCTTGCCCACCTGATCGCCGGCCTCCAGGTAGCGGTGCGCCTCGACGATGTCGTCGAAGGCGAACACCTTGTCGATCCGCGGCTTCAGCGCGCCAGCCGCGAGGCCGTCGAGGACGAACGCCTTGGCCGCTTCGAGGCGGGCGGCGTCGCCGATGATCTCGTGTACCAGATAGCCGCGCAGCGTCAGCGTCTTGCTCAGCGCCGTGAACAGCGGGAACGGCGTCGGCTCCGGGCTCAGCCCGCCGTATTCGATGAGGAGGCCGCCGGGCGCCATCGCCGCCGCCAGCGGCTCGACGATCGGGCCGCCGACCGCGTCGAACACCACGCGCACCCCATCCGGCCCGGCCGCTTCGGCGAGGCGGCTGTCCAGCCCGCCCTCGGCCAGGGTGACGACATGGGCGGCGCCCGCCCCGATCAAGGCCTCTGCCTTCTCCGCTGTCCGGGTGATCGCGATCGGCCGCGCCCCCACCCTGTTGGCGATCTGGATCGCCGCCAGCCCCACGCTGCTGGAGGCCGCAGTGATGGCCGCCGCCTCGCCGGGGCCGAGCCGGGCGATGTCGACCAGCGCGCCATAGGCGGTGAGATAGGCCATCCAGACGGCCGCCGCCGTCGTCCAGTCCAGGGTGACAGGATGCCGGACGACATGGGCGGCCGGAAAGGTGGCGACCTCGCCATAGGCGGGGTATCGCGCCATGGAAATGGGCGGCACCACACTGACGGCGTCGCCCCGCGCGAGGCCGCGCACGCCCTCGCCGACCTCCGCGACGATGCCCGCCGCCTCCAGCCCGAGGCCGGATGGCAGGGCCGGCCGTTCGATGTAGCGGCCGGCGCGCATCAGCGCCTCCGCCCGGTTGAGACCCAGCGCCTTGACGGCGATTTGCACCTCGCCCGGGCCGGGGCCGGCAACGTCCACCTCCTCGATGCGGAGAACGTCGGGGCCGCCGATTTCGTGAAAGCGGATGATGCGCGCCATGAGCTACACTCCAAAATACTGAGACTGAATGGAGTGTGCCGCAGGGGGAAACCGCGATAAATTGCCCGGAGACCTCGACTGTCGAAACCGGGAGTTCCGAATTTGGATCGCCTCGCCAGCATGGCCGTCTTCGTCAAGGCCGTCGACCTCGGCTCCTTCGCCGCCGCCGCCAGCGCGCTGGACCTCTCGCCCCCCATGGTGGGCAAGCACGTGCGCCAGCTGGAGGAGCGCCTGGGCGCGCGCCTTCTCAACCGCACCACCCGCCGCCAGAGCCTCACCGATCCCGGACGCGCCTATTACGAGCGCTGCCGCGTGGTGCTCGCCGAGGCGGAGGCCGCCGACGCCTTGGCCGCCGATCACGCCAGCGAGCCGCGCGGCCGGCTGCGCGTGACCATGCCGACGCATTTCGGCCGCTACTGCGTGCTGCCCATCCTGACCGAGTTTCAGCGCCGGCATCCGGCGCTGGAGCTGGAACTGTCGCTCGGCGACCGCTTCGCCGATCTGGCCGAGGACGGCTACGACCTCGCCATCCGCACCGGCGACCTCGGCGATCTCTCCGGCGTGGTGGGGCGCCGGCTGGCCCACCAGCGCATGCTGGTCTGCGCCGCGCCGGCCTATCTCAAGGCGCACGGGGAGCCGTCCGGCATCGACGACCTCGGCGGCCATCGTGCCATTCTCTATCGCCGCGCCGGCTTCCGCCTCCAGCCCTGGCTGTTCCCGCGCGAGGGCGAGCCGCCGCTGGAAATCTTGCCGCAGAGCCGCCTGAAGCTCGACGACCTCGCCGCCATCGCCGACGCCGCCACGGCCGGCATGGGCCTCGCCTGGCTCCCATCCTGGCTGATCGCCGACCGCATCCATGAGGGCGCGCTGGTGCCCCTCCTCTCCCACCAGCCGCCCCACCTCTACCCCACCTACGCCCTCTGGCTGAAAACCCCGCACCTGCCGCTGAAGACGCGCCTCGCCATCGACGCGTTGGCGGCGGGATTGCCGGGGATGATGGGGTGAGGAAGGCCCCTTCGCGCCCCCGGCATTGCCGGATGCGCCGAACGGGTGTTGGCTATGGCGGGGGCGATGGCGACATGATGGGCAACGACCAGACGCGACTTATCGTCATTCGCGGCAACTCGGGCAGCGGCAAGTCCGCCCTGGCAGCGGCCATCCGCGCCGCCCGTCCGCGCGGGATCGCCATCATCGGGCAGGACGTGCTCCGGCGGGACATCCTGCACCTGCCCGACAGCAAGCCGTCGCTGGCCGCCGACTATATCGAGCTCTCAACCCGCTTCGCGCTCGATCGCGGGCTCCACGCGATCGTCGAGGGCATCCTGCGCGACGATATCTACGGCGACATGCTGCGCCGGCTGGTGGCCGACCACCTCGGCATCACGCGCTGCTACCGCTACGAAATTCCCTTCCAGGAGACCCTCGACAGGCACCGGACGAAGCCGAACGCCAGCGATTTCGGCGAGCGCGAGATGCGCCGGTGGTGGCGGGAGGACGACCGGCTGGCGGGGGTCGAGGAAACGATCATCGGCCCCGAGCGCTCTCTTGCCGATACCGCCGCCGGGATCATCGCCGATTGCGGCTGGGCCTCCCCGCTCCCGAACGGCGCGCCCTAGCAACCCACCGACAGCAACTCGCCTCCGGCGCCGCCTGCCCCGCTCTCCCAGCTTGACAACTCCACCACCCGGCGCGACACCTTTTGCTGCCAGAAAAGACAGCGATGCAGGTACGGTGACAACCTGCGGTCTCGGCCCGCTTGCACCCGATCCCCCTGGGGATCAAGCCGATCGGGCACCCTTGAGACAGTCACGCTTGAGCGTTTCGCTCTTGGCCATGGCCGGACACACCGGGGGATCCCGGTCGTGGTCGGTTGTGGCTGTCAGGACGGTCCAAACGATCCGTGTCCGCAACTCCAACGGATAGGACACGTAGATGACCATCTTGGTGATTGGCGGAACCGGTCGGGTCGGTTCCCATGTCGTTGAAGCCCTCGCCTCCGGCGGACACGCCGTTCGCGCCACCAGCCGGCGTCCCTCGGCATTTCCGCCCGGCGTCGAAAGCGCGACCGTCGATTTGACCGACGCTTCGGCCCTGCGGTCGGCCTTGGACGGGGTCGAGGCGGTGTTCACCTATGCGACGCCGGGGACGGCGCGGCTCCTGGTCGACCAGATGGAGGCGGCCGGCGTCCGCAGACTGGTTCTGCTGTCGTCGGCCGACGCCGCCAGCGGCGACATGACCGACTTCAACTGCCGGCGCCACCGCGAGGTCGAGATCGCCATCGAGCAATCCCGCCTCGACTGGACCTTCCTGCGCCCGGTCGCCTTCGCCTCCAACGCCCTGTTCTGGAAGGAGCAGATACGCGCCACTGGCGTGGTGCGATCGCCCTTTCCCCATGCCAGCCAAAGCCTGATCGACCCGCGCGACATCGCCCGCGTGGCGGCGGTGGCGCTGACATCCGGCAAGCTAAAGCAACGCCAGCAAAAGTGGGTACCGGTTTTGCGTCCGGAGTTGCGTGAAGACAAAGAAATGGAGCACGTTGGCGAACCTGAGTTCGCCGGACGCGCTCTTATCGGCGAAGCCCCGATCCTCACCGGGCCGGAGAGCCTCACCCAGCTGCGGCAGGTCGACATCCTGGGCGCCGCGCTCGGCCGCCCCATCGCCTTTGAGGCCATCACGCCCGAGGCGATGCGGACGATGCTCGCCGGCTTTCTCGCGCCCGAGTACATCGATCTGAAGCTGACGGCGCTGGCCGATGCCGAGCGCCACCCCGACCCCGTCACCGACGCCGTCAGGGCCATAACCGGCCAGCCGCCGGCCTCCTTCGCCGAGTGGGCTAAGAGGAACGCTTCGGCCTTCCTCTGAGAGCCTGACCCGAAACTCTACTGGGCCGGGCATCACTGGCATTCGCCTGATCCGAAAAGTCTGCAACTTTTCGGACGAATGCCTTGGCTTCGATTTCTGCGCTTCCGGTGCTCACGAACCCCTGGGCATTGGCGGTTCACCGCCAATGCCCTACCTCTTGCTCAACGCAACTCCGGACGCAAAACCGGTTTCCACTTTTGCTGGAGTTGCTCCATGTTCGCTCCGCTCCGGTTCTCGAAATCATCGCCATCTGCCTCGCCCCAGCGAATTTCAAGTCAGGCTCTGACGCAGCCCCCGCGCGAAAGATCTGCCCCGCCCGGGTGAGCGACCGGGGCGGATCACCCCTCGAACCCCACCCGGATGCGCCGGTTCTGCCGGCCCTTGTTGTCCACCTTGAGAATGCGCACCGGCCTCGCCTCGCCGGTCGATGTGAGGTGCGTGCCGCCGCATCCCTGCCGGTCGATGTCGCCGATCTCGACGATGCGCACGTTGCCGCCGGCCTGGCGGGGTGGCGATACGGCCCGGCTGCGGAAGAGGCCGGGCACCGCGTTGGCGTCGTCCCACGGCATCTGAAAGGCGCGGATCGGCAGGTCGGCCCGGATCACCTCGTTGATCGGGCCGGAGAGGGCGCGCAGCCGCTCGACATCCGAGGCGGGCAGATCGAAATCCAGCCGGAAGGTGGCGTCGGCGGACAGCTGCGCGCCCGTCAGCAGCGCGCCGTCGAAGGCCCGGTAGACGATGCTGTTGGCAATGTGGGCCAGGGTGTGCAGCTCGGCCATCAGGTGCCGAAAGCCGGCGTCGACCGACAGGCGCACCGGACCGGCCACCTCCGCCTCGCCCTCGAAGGCGTGCCACCAGCCGCGCGCATCCGCCGTCACGCCGGTGACCGCCGCCTCGCCGCCGCCCCAGCGGAGCCGCGCCCGGTCGGGCAACTGGCCGCCGCCGCCGGGAAAGGCGATGGTGTCGCCGAGCAGCACCATGCCGGGCCGCGCGTCGATGACGGCGGCCTCCAGGTCGAGAAGATCGGAACGGGTTTGATAGAGAGGTTGGAGCATGGGCTGGCGATCATCCGGCCGGAGTTGCGCAAGGGCCGAACGGACGATGCTTCACACCGTCCCGGAGCGCCGATCCGACCCCACCGGGCGGCCCGTGCGGCGGCCGTGGGGTGGATAGGACGCTCCCCGCCCCTTTCGTTTCCAGGCCTTGCGAGAGTGACACTGTCGGCGCAACGTGGCAGAATTGGATCCAATAGACAACTGGATATCGCCGATGCCCAAACCAGAGCAACGCCAGCAGAAGCGAGACCCGATGGAGCACGTTGGCGAACCAAAGCTCCCCAGACGCGCGCTCGACCTGTCGGCCCTGGTGGCGGAAGCCGGCGGCCGACACCGCACCGCCACCGAGTTCGTGGAAGCCACGCTGCGCACCGCCATCCTCACCGGGCGCCTCGCCGGCGGCACGCCGCTCCGGCAGGAGGACCTCGCGGCCGCCTTCGGCGTCAGCCGCATGCCGATCCGCGAGGCGATGCGGCAGCTGGAGGCCCAGGCGCTGATCGACTTCGTGCCGCACAAGGGCGCGCTGGTCACCGAGATCTCCGCCAGCGACGCCGCCGACATCTACGCCATCCGCCTGGCGCTGGAGCCGGCCGTCTTCGAACGCTCCATCCCCCATCTCACCGACGCCGACTTCGCCCGCGCCGACCACCTCATCGCCGAAATGGACGCCGAGACCGACCCCGCCCGCATGGGCGACCTCAACCGCCGCTTCCATATGACGCTCTACGGCGCCGCGGCCCGCCCCAAACTGATCGCCCTCACCGAAACCCACCTCGCCTCCTTCGACCGCTACCTCCGCTTCCAACTGGCAGCCAAAGGCCGCTCCCACCTCTCCCAAACCGACCACCGAGAGATGCTGGACGCCGCAAGACGGGGGGATGCGGAAGGCGCCATCAAGACGCTACGCCAGCACATCGAGACGGCGGCGAACACCATCGCGGAGTTCTTCACGGGAGAGGGGTGAGACGGAGGGTGGAACTGAAGCACCCATAAGCTCAACAGCAGCGTTGTTCTTGCCTGCTAGCCGTGTGCTTTGTATCTGAGAGCAACGATATGGTGTAATAAGATGGTCGGGGCGCGGCCGAAGTCCGAGAACCGGCCGATAAAGGGGTGATGGGGAAGTTGCGTCTAGACTTGAAAGCAATGCGTAGCGCACTTAGTAACGGCCGGCATCAACTCTGTCTGCTAATCGAGGTTATCCGAGGCTGGTTCCAACCGGGACTCGAAGAGCTCGTGCGCCGCATCGTTGCGCAACATCTAGCTAGCAATTCCGAGTTTCGAAACTACCGTTATCCGCGCCTCATGCGGCTCGCGAGATGGGCTGTTCAATATCCTGCGCTTGCTCTTCCCATTGCCGCTGTACCATACATCGCGGCCCTCCTCCTCGCCCGGCTCGATTGGCTTCCCATCTTCCCGCTCTCCACCGATAGCCAGGCGCACGCGCTTGATTTCTGGACCATTAACATCGGCGTGCTCACGGCGCAGGCCGCGCTGATTGGCCTAATCTTTCCACTCGTCATCGCTTTTGTCGGGCTTCTCAATCAAGGGCGCGCCTCGTTCGCTTCGCGCCTTACGATTTACATCGAGTCGTCGAGCGCGATTTTCGTCGGCGTAAATTCGTTGCTGTTGTGCGTGGGGATCGCAACACAACTCCCCTTCGCAGCGAAGATGAACGACACGGTCGCTGCTTTCACACTGCTAAACCTTGCATGGTTTACGCTCAACGTCGGTGCGCTCGTCTGGTTCGTGTTGCGGACGATTGACTTCCTTCACCCCGAAAGCGCACGCCGATCATGCAAGCCTATGTCGCCAATGTGGTCTGGCCACGCGAGTTGACGCGGGTTGTCACTGCAAACCGGTGGGCTAATGTCGCCGGCTATGGCCATCTTCCGGCCGGCGACGAGACAGTCCCGTTTGCAGCAGCCCCCCGCGCCCGCACGTGGTATTCCGCGCTCTGGGATGGCGGTGCTCCACTTGTCAGCCGCCATTTGTACCGGAAGATGCGATTGGTCGACGTACGTCTTGCGATGCTGGCCCCTATCATCCGGACATGGCTAGCTCAGGCGCGTGGGGCAAACGATGAACAAGTCCACGACTTCGTCATCCCACTTCATCCCGGTTGGGACTACGAAGGTGATTTGGTGCTCTCCCGCGCAACGCTCCCACTGGGCCCGATAGAACGCTGGGTGGTCAAGGCTTCGCTCAGGTTCCGCAGAGTTCCGGTGGAGAATGGCGCCATCCGTGAAACCAGCGTGATCTTGCGCGAGATGATCGCCGACCTCAACGCCCTAATCGATACCCGTCAGGCTGACGAGTTTGGGGAGCAACTCAAAGAGGTAAACGCCTTCCTTGCCTTTCTCTACCGGCTTGCCCAGATCTCTGATGAAGACTTCAGCTATGCACAGCTCGAATCCGGACAGCGCTTGTTTAGCAGGGCTCTTGCCGAGGAATGGGTAGGTGCCTACCGTGACATGATCCGCCGCGCCGTCGAACGTCTTCCAGATGAAGCCGAGTTCACAGGTCAGATCGCCTATGCGCCTGCACACATCTATGGGCTTGTAGCGAGCAAGATATCGCCCGGTGCGATGCGACCGGTACTTTGGCTCGAGAAGTACCTCGCCAACGAGCTCATGGACTGGGCTCTTAAGGAACATCGCGCGGAAACGCCGAAAAACGCGACCGGCAAGCGGTCCTACAACCTGTCACGCCAAGAGGAGACTTACGAGCGCGCATGGCGCGAGCTCGTTGCCGGCTGGGAGCGGCTGCTTCAGGTCATCGCTGCGGCGCCTGACCGCCGTAAACGCGGAGACCGGAGTTGGGAAGACCTCAAGCGCACGGCGGAGAATATCAACGCCCACCTGAGGGCAACGACACAAATAGCAGCGCGCGCCGTCTGGCTGGGCGATAGGCTCGCGACAAGCTGGACCTGTGACTTGATGCTCCACTGGCGGATACCCGCCGAGCGCGCATGGAATACGCGCGGCGCATATTGGAGCGTGCGGTCCGAGGCGCTGACACTTGAGACGCTGGAGTTGGACTGGGCCGAGCTCGACGACTTATCGCTGGCACAAGGCGGCACCCCGATTACCGCATCATTGGTATTTGGCGCTATCATGCACAATGCTTGGCGCGATCATGTCGTCCTCCTCGCTAGCCTGTTCGTCCATTGGGCGATCCACTCCAATGCCGCTGAAGCGGCGACGCAGGCGGCACGTATGCTGCTGCGTGGCGAACCGCACGACCGCGGCGACACCGGCATTCACGACGACGGAGGGCTATCCGGCGCGAGCGTCTTGATCTCGGCGCTCAGGGTCACCGGAACAGGCGAACGATTTGACGAACGAAGCTATGCTGGGCGCATCGATCATCTGCTCGAAGGGCTGGGCCAACTCGGTGACTCTCCCTCGGTTTCGATGCGTGTCTACAGCTCAAGCGGAGGCCTCTCCTTCGAGACGCTGCAGGAAGCGCAGGCCATCGCGATCATGGCGACGACGCTGGGACCGCAGGCGATCGACGGCGGTCTACGCCGTCTGCTCACACAATCCGACGACGAGGCGCTGCGGCGCCTAGAGAGCTACCTCCGCTCCCTGCTCGCCGCATTTGACGGGATAACCGCCGAGCGGCATGGGAGTTTGCTCGTCGAACTAGTCGGCTCAGGTGACGCGCCGACGTTCGACGAAAGGCGCGCACATGCCAGGCAGCTTGTCGAGCAGTCGCTTGACGTACTGACCGGCCATCGTACCAAAGCAATCATCGACGCGGAGATCGACCTCGAGCGCGTTGGCGCTTTGGCCGCCGCCGCAGGTTCCCAAGCATTCACTTCAACAGCTTTTCCGCGCAATTTGTTCGCGGAGATGGTGCCGACGAATGACGTCTTGGCTGATTTTACGCTACCCGTCGTCGGCCTCAGCAAGGGCGCCTACACCAACCCTCCGATGGCACAGGCGGTCGTAAACGAAGAGGAATGGTGGCAAAATGCCCTTTCTGGCTGGGTCGCGGACGTGGTCTGGGGGGATGTCGTCCGAAAGGCCGACTTTCAGGAGATTGAAGGCCGGACTCCGGACGAGTTCTGGAAAGCGGTCCGCGACGGCAGCGCACGGATTCTCAAGGCTGGTCAGAAACCGCTTCTAGTAATCGGCAGGGCGACCGAGCCTGAATGGCTGATGGACTGGCGCTGGCTGCATCGCCAAGGCGGTACTCCCATGCCTCCCGACTTGGTCCTAACGATTGAGGAAGATCGGCCGGAAGGTTATGAGTTTACGATGAACGGCACGCCTGTCTATCAGGCACGGACCGAGCGTGGCGCGGCTTATCTGATCCCCACCCAGTTGTTTCACCGTTTGCGCTATCACCTCTATGACGACGGTCTGCCAGTTTCGCTGCGGTTCAAGCCGGATACCGAGAAACCTTGGCTGGGCTCGATGCACGCGACTTTCCAGCGCGAAGTCGAGTTGAATGACGTGGAAGCCTATCGAATTTGGTGGGCGGATACGCAGGACCTATCAAGATCAAGCAATGGTGCCAAAAGCGCGATGCCCCCGGCAACCCCACCCAAGCGAAACAAAAGGGCGTCGAGGAAATCAAAGGGCGCGGTCCCTCTGGCTGGTGGAGAACAGCCGCAGAAGCCACCCTCTGCCACCGCCGACTAAATAGGGAAGCGTGGAACTCGACTTCAGGTTTTCCAACTTACCTTTGGATGACGAAAAAGCGCCACCCTGTCCCCCCCTCAGTGCTGAACCATCCGCACGTACACCACCGGCCGCCCATCGCGGACGAGAGCGATACCTTCATGGCAGTAAAGCGGCCCGATCTGCTCGCTTCTGCAAAGCCAGAGGCTGTCGCCCTCCTGCATCTCGTCATAGAGCGGCGCCAGCCCCTTTTTCAGAACATCGAGGTCGCGAACGAGCCGGGCAATGTACTCCGGCAGTCCTCCGCATTGCAGTATCCAGCTTGAGATCTGCGGTAGTGTCACCTCGATGACACATGTGATGCCCTCCGGGTTTCGCTTCACAGAGGATGGGGAGAACATTTCGGCGGACGGTGAAAACATCTCGGGCATCGAGGCCTGCCTTGTCGCTATCGCTTTTGACATTAGGCGCCACCTAGACAGTGCCGCAACCAGCACCTTCGCTCGCCCCACCCTTGACCGCCCCTCGCCCTTCCGGCATCACTTCCCCATGAGCAACGCGCACGCATCATCGCTGACGGACGGCCGCACCCTGCGGATCGCCTTCGCTTGCGTGCTCGGAGGACGAGGTCGCCGCGTCCGGTCGTGATGCCGCGCGCCTTGGCGCGACCGATCGGACGTAAAGCGCCCACCTCATCCTTCAATGGCCATCCACGGAGATCAGGCCATGCTCAGCATTCTCAACGTGAATTCGCTCGTCCATTGGGAGGAGCGCGAAATCCTTCGCCGCGAGGCGTTCATCCGGCACTTTTCCGACGAGGTTCGCGCCTTCCTCCGGTCCGTCAACCCGGCCTGGGACATGCGGCGGGTGGAAGCGCCGACGCTCATCCCCCGCCATCTCATCTCCGACGCCTACGGCAATGCCGACGTCTGGGTGCAGCAGCAACTGGCGCCGACCGAGACGGAACTGGTCCTCCGGCCCGAGACCACCCCGTCCACCTATGCCTACATGACGCACCTTCTCGACACGCACACCGGAGCCCGGCTGCCGCTCTGCGTCTGGCAGGCGGGCCGTTCCTACCGACGCGAGCAGGAGCAGACCACCGCGCACATGCGGCTCAAGGAGTTCTGGCAGATGGAGTTTCAGGCGGCCTTCACCGCCGACACCGGCATGGACTACCACACCGCCTGCCTCGAACCGGTGCGCAAGATGATCGCCTCGGTCGTCGCCCTGCCCACCCGCATCGTGCCGTCCGACCGCCTGCCGAGCTATTCGGAGGTGACGATGGATATCGAGGTCGACAACGGCTTCAAGTGGATGGAGGTCTGCTCCATCTCCCGCCGCACCGACTTTCCCAAGAAGTTCGTGTCGAAAGCCAAGGGCGGCGCGCTCCGCGAGCACGACGTTCTCGTCCTCGAAATCGCCATCGGCCTCGATCGCTGCCTGCACAACTGGGCGATAGCGGCCGACCGCGCCTGATCTGGTGGCCCTGCCGCTTGTTGTTTGAGGTGGCAGGGCGTTTCAGGCTTCAGGGAGCACTATATCCGCCTTGCGCCCCTTTCTGCCCGAGGTCCTCTGCCTTCGCAGAGGAGGACAGCTTGATGGGGAGGAGGAGACAGGTCGGCAAGCGACGAGCACAACGCTAAACCTTTGTTTTATCACCCTCCTGTCACCCTCTGCGAAAGCAGAGGGCCTCAGGCCGGAGGAGGCGCCACGCCGATATCGCGCTCCCGGAGCCAACGGCGCCCGATATCAACCCTTCGCCCTTTCCTGCCTGAGGTCCTGCGCCTGAAGCGCAGGATGACGAACTTATATATGAAACAATGGGATAAATCGCGATCGCCTCCCCCAGCAGCGCATCGCACGACCCCAGCGGAGCACGCAACTGCACGCGCAGCGCACAGCGCTATCTATTTGTTTTATATCAATTAACTGTCATCCTGCGCTTCAGGCGCAGGACCTCAGGACGAGAAGGCGCGGCGGCCCATATAAAGCTCCAATAAACAAGGGCGCCCTATATCAACCGCTCGCTCTGTTCTGCCCGAGGTCCTCGCCTTCGCAAGGATGACAATTTATATATATGTAACAATCGGATAGCGGATTCGCCCGCTCGTCGGGCGGCCTGCCTGCGTTGGGGCAGGTGAGGCCGCAGGGAGTCCCTGCGACTACCTAACAACCTGTTCCCTCTATATAAATTGTCATCCTTGCGAAGGCCGCTTGAATTCGCGAGCGAATTCAAGGTGTACCTCAGGCCGGAAGGGATGGTACGCCGATATCGGTCTCCCCTTGCATGCCCCATTCCGCGGGTGTGACGCACCGCGCGATCCTCCCCCTTCCCATCCCTCTCCCCCTTGCCCTAAACTCGCCGCGCCCGTTCCCTCCTCTCCCCCCCGGCCAATCCCCATGCTCGACCCCCTCGACCACCTCTCGGCCCTGCGCGTTTTCGAGGCGGTGGCGCGGCTTGGCAGCGTGCGGCTGGCGGCCATGGAGCTGGGGGTTACCGATGGCGCCGTGTCCAAGCAGATCCGGGCGCTGGAGGCGGCGCTGAAGACCGAGCTGTTCATCCGCGCCCATCGCAAGCTGATCCTCACCGAGACGGCCGAGCGGCTGGCGCTGTCGCTGGCCGCCGCCTTCGAGAGCATCGTCCGCTCGGTGGAGCGGGCCGAGCGGTCGGGCCAGCGCGGACGGCTGGTGATCGCCGCGCCGGCCACCTTCCTGGTGCGCTGGTTCCTGCCGCGCCTGCCGCGGCTGCTCAAGCGTCTGAAGGGCACGGAGATCGACGTCATCGCCTGGAACAAGGACCCCATCGCCACCGACCGCTCCATCGACATCCACGTGGTGGTCGGCGGAGAGACGGCCATTCCCGGCATGGCGCGCCACGTCTTCGGCCCGGAAACCTTCGGCCCGGTGGCCAACCCGGACATTCTGCCGCCGGGCGGCGCGGCCGAGGAGATCCTCTCCGTGCAGCGGCTCACCACCGTCTGGCCCACCGCCATGTGGTCCAACTGGTCGATGGAAAGCGGCCACGCGCTGCCCGAGTCGCCCATGCTGCGCTTCGAGCGGCTGCTGTTCGCCATCAAGGCGGCCGAGGCCGGCGTCGGCGCGGTGCTGGCGCCCGGCCCCGCCGTGTGGGACGCCATCGCCGGCGGGCGGCTGGTGGCGCCGCTCGGCCTCTACAAGCGCGACGGCAACTGGGCGCTGCTCTGGCGCACCGACCAGACCTCGGCGCTGCACATGTCCACGCTGCGCTGGTTCCAGGCCGAGTTCGCCGCCGCCGAGGCCGCCGCCTTCCCCGAGACACCGCCTCCGTGAGGGTTCGCCCCTCCGGGCGGAACCCGATGGAAGCGGAAGCGCCCGACCGGGCGCCGGCCGGTCAGGCCGAAACCCGCTTGATCTGGATGCATCCAGATCAAGCGGGCGGAGATAATTGAGCGCGCCTCAACTGAACCGCCCAGAACTCGGTTGCCGGTTGGGCAACGCGCGCCGACAGTCCGCCGCAGGATGGAGACTGCCCCATGCTCGTCGATGTGACCGCCGCGCCCGATTTCACGCTGAAGCCCAAGGTGGAGCTGCACCTCCACCTCGACTGTTCGCTGACGCGGACGGCGCTCCACCGCCTGGGCAACCCCATCGGCGAGGCCGAGTTCCGCCGCCTCTACACCGCGCCCGAGCGCTGCGACAGCCTGATGGACTACCTCCGCGCCATCGGCCCCTCCTGCGAGGCGCTGCAAACGGCGCCGGCGCTCGCCATCGCCATGGACGAGCTGTTGCGCGCGCTCGCGGCCGACGGCGTCATCTACGCCGAAATCCGCTTCGCGCCGCACACCCACCAGCGCGGCGGCCTCAGCCTCGATCAGGTGATGGAGGCGGTCACCGACGGGCTCGTCGCCGGCGCTTCGGCCACCGGCATCGAGGCGCGCCTCCTGCTCTGCGCCCTGCGCGACTATCCGCCGGCCGAGAACCTCAAGGTGATCGAGCTCGCCCACCGCTGGCGCGACCGGGGCGTCGTCGGCGTCGATCTTGCCGGCGACGAGGCCGGCCACCCGGCCGCCGCCAACCGCGCCGTGTTCGACCGCGCCCACACGCTCGGCCTGCCCGTCACCGCCCATGCCGGCGAGGCGGCCGGGCCGGACAGCCTCCGCGAGGCGATCGCCCTCATCGCCCCCGCCCGCATCGGCCACGGCGTCCGCGCCATCGAAAGCGAGGACCTGATGGCCGAGATCAAGGCGCGCAACCTCCACCTCGAGGTCTGCCCGTCGTCCAACATCCAGGTCGGCGTCTTCGGCGACTATGCCGCCCACCCCGTGGACCTGATGTCGCGGCGCGGCCTGTCGCTCTCCATCAACACCGACGCCCGCACCGTCGCCCCGCTCAGCCTGTCGCTGGAATACCGCCGCCTCGCCGCCACCTTCGGCTGGCAAACCGGCGAATTCCTCGCCCACAACCTCGAAGCCCTCCGCCACGCCTTCCTGCCGGAAGAGAAGAAGCCCGCCCTCGGCGGCCGGCTGATCGAAGGCTGGGGCGGCTAGCCCGGCAAAAGTGGGTGCCGGAGGTACACCTTGAGTTCGCGCGCGAACTCATGCGGCCTGCGCGGGAATGACAGAATTACATAATAAAAACAGACATATAGATTGTCATCCTTGCGCAGGCGAGGACCTCAGGCAGAACGGGGTGCAACGCTGATATAGCGCGCCCATGCACGCATTGCGCAACGATAGCGACGTGGGAAAGGCGGACCTGATATCCCCTCCCTCGCCCTCTGCGGCCTGAGGTGGATCTCAGGACGAGAGGGGAGCGAGGACCGTATCAAGCTCCCTTGTGTTGCTGGAGCGCTATATCGGCGTCGAGTTTCATCCTGCCTGAGGTCCTCGCCTGCGCAAGGATGACGATTTATACATATGTAACAAATGGATAGCGGTTGCGTACACTTGCGGGCGTCGTGTTCCGGGTAATGGCGGTGATGACGCGACGGCGCTTCGCGCGCGGCTTATCCCACTGTTCCCTCAATATAAATTGTCATCCTTGCGCAGGCGAGGACCTCAGGCCGGAAGGGGTGCAACGCCGATATAGCGCGCCCATGAATGCAGCGCGCAAAGATAGCGACGCGGAAAAGGCGGACCCGATATCACCCTCGCCCTTGCGGCTCTAGCGGGCGGCGCGGTGCGCCCTGACCGCGCTCTGGAAGCGTGGATCGGCCTTCAGCCTTTCCAGCGCCCAGTGCTGTTCCAGCCACTCCGTCTTGCCCCACCAGCCGCGCTGCACCAGCCGCTCCACCGCGATTGCCGCCTTGCCGGGCTCGCCGGCCAGCACCCAGGCGACCGCCGCATGAAACTCCAGCCAGGCGATCTCCGCGGCGCCGGTCTCGAACGTCGCCGCCAGCTCGCGGCAATAGGCGATATCGAGGTCGCCGTCGTTTTCAGCCGGCACACGGGCACTGAAGGCCTGGTAGCGATCGGTCACCTCGAAGCCCAGAGCCGTGGCGACCTTCCGGGACCGGGTGTTCGAAGCGTGGCAGTGCCAGCCAAAGGCGGTGACGCCCTGCTCGCCAGCGCAGCGAAGGCTGGCGGCGGCCGCAGCTTTCGCCAAGCCGCGCCCGCGATAGGCCGGGTCGGTCCAGACGCCGAACTCGGCATAGCCATCGACGACCATATCGACCGAACAGCGCGAAACGACCTCGCCCGCATGGGCGATCGATACGTCCATGGGCTGGCTGCCGGCCACAAGCTCGAAGCCGCCGGGCACGGCAAAGGCCCGCGCACGGCCCGCCGTCATGGCAAGCCGCACCCGGTCGTGCGCGATCATGAACCGGTTTGGCAGAACCTCGCCGATGACCGGAAGCCAGGGGTCATCGGGATAGACATACTCAAAATCTTCAATCTCCCCCGCGAGGCCGCCGAGGTCGCGGCGGGGATCGCCGGCGAGATAGAGCCCCTCCGGCCCCCGCAGAAGGGCCTGACGAGGCGACCCCAGATCATCGACCCAGATATCGCCGAGGGACGGATCGCGGAGAACGGCCCTGACGCTGCCGTGGCGAAGGGAAAGGTCGTCAAAAAGCGGTGCGATGGCGGCAAAGCCATCCGGTTCGAGTTTGAACATGAGGACGTCCTGAGCCCGGCTCAAAAAGGAGCCGCAAGGAAAGGAAGCTGCGACGGCACCGTCGCCCGAGACACGCCGGCCGACCGGCGGATTGCACTGCTCTTCCGCATGCGTGCCTCCTTTCCACTCAGACTTGCAGTAACCCTAAAGCAACCCCAGCAAAAGTGGGAACCGGTTTTGCGTCCGGAGTTGCGAAAAACATATAGATAGAGCGCGTTGGCGAACCAAGGTTCGCCGGACGTGCTCTAACCCCACCCCGCTCCCATGGTCAACGAGGACGGAGCGAGGCGGCCTCGATCCATCCGAACGCCCCCGCACCGTCGCCCACGCGCAGCGCCCCGAGCCTCCGCCTCTGACGGAGGTTCGGGGCGTCACCGCAAGCGGTTGGGTGAGCCGTTACCTCTGGCCCAGGATGTGTTTGTCCACGAACAGGGCGGCGAAGCCGTTGTCGCCCGACATCTTCAGCTGTGCGATCACGTCGGTGACGTTCTTCTCTTCCTCGACCTGCTCGGTGACGAACCACTGCAGGAAAATCTCGGCCGCCACGTCGGCGTTCTTGGCCGCCAGCCCATAGAGCGCGTTGATCGACGCCGTCACCTTCTGCTCGTGCGCCAGCACCTGCTCGAACACCTCCAGCGGCTTGCCGAACGCCACCGGCGGCTGCTCGATGGCCGAAAGCACGACCTTGCCGCCGCGATCGTACACATAGTCCCACAGCTTCATGCCGTGGCCGCGCTCCTCGTCCGACTGCTTCTTCATCCACGATGCGAAGCCCGGCAGGTTCGCGGCTTCGAAATGGGCGGCCATCGCGAGATACAGATACGAGGAATAGAACTCTTTCTGGATCTGCTCGTTGAAGCCGTTCTGAAGGGCATCACTCAACATCTTCACTTCTCCTTGTGTCGCCGCGCCGACAATGCATCACCGCTCCTAGCCCTTTTGTTTTATCGCGCTTTTTTCCTGAAGAGCGTCTCCACTTTTCCCAATACGCACTAGTGCTGAGGAGGCGGGGGG
>NZ_CATNLY010000006.1 GCF_950100655.1 Pleomorphomonas sp. T1.2MG-36 | reverse complement strand
AGCGAAATCGATCGCATCATGGACCAATACAACGACTGCCCACGAAAGATCCTTGGCTACAGCACCCCGGCCGAGGTATTCAAAGACTTCCTCACTGTTGCGCTTCAAACGTGAATCCATCCTCTGCTTTCGCAGAGGATGACAGTTAATTGATATGAAACAAAGAGTTAAGTGTATCGCTTGGGTGAGGGAGGTTGCGCCCGCTGTTGGGGGCATGCGATGCCCCGGGGGGGTGCTCAAGCGGGTTATCCCGCTGATCCATATATATAAATTGTCATCCTTGCGAAGGCGAGGACCTTGGGCAGGAAGAGGCGAGGGGGTGATATCGGGCTCCCCTGGCTCAGGGAGCGTGATATGGGCCGAAGCGATTTCTCGTCCTGAGGTACACCTTGCATTCGCGAGCGAATGCAAGCGGCCTGCGCGAGGATGACAGGAGAGTGATATGAAACATAAGGTTAGCGCGCTTCTCCCGCTCACCCCTCTCCCGTCAGATCCCGCCTCGCCTTGTCGAGTTCCTCGGCGTAGCGGCGGAGGAGGTATTGTTCGGTGAGGAGGCCGATGACCTTGCGGGTGTGGAGGCTTTCGACG
This sequence comes from Pleomorphomonas sp. T1.2MG-36, assembly GCF_950100655.1. Lineage (NCBI taxonomy): Bacteria > Pseudomonadati > Pseudomonadota > Alphaproteobacteria > Hyphomicrobiales > Pleomorphomonadaceae > Pleomorphomonas > Pleomorphomonas sp. T1.2MG-36. The sequence continues at coordinate 63,310 of NZ_CATNLY010000006.1, read as the reverse complement.
ACGGCGAGTTCTTCGGCGTTGGCCGCCTCGAACAGCTTGGCCGCCTCGGCCACCGTCATCGAGGGCAGCAGCATGGCTTCTCGGTGGCGCAGGAAGGGGGCGATGTCGGTGCGGCCCTCGGCGGTGTCGGGGGCGTAGGCGTCGGCCACCACCACCACGCCGGCATAGCCGCCGTTGCCGTCGACGGCGATGGCGCGCTGGGTGGAGCCGAGCGGGAACAGGGCGCGGAAGCCGTCGAGGCTGAGGCCGGAGGAGACGGTGCGCACGTCGGATCGCATCATGCGGGATACGGTGAGGAAGCGCATGCGGCCGATGTCGTTGGCGCTGCGGATGGTTTCGCCCCTGAGGTGCAGGCGCCAGGTGGAGAAGGAGTAGCCGAAGGTTTCGCGCACCACCACGGCCGAGACGACCGAGGCCGTGAGCACGGCGCTCGTGATGGCGAGGTCGCCGGTGGTTTCCAGCACCAGGAAGGCCATGGTCATGGGGCCGCCGACGATGCCCACCGCCATCGACGCCATGCCGATGACCGAGGCGATGAGCGGCGACAGGTCGGGCGTGAGGCCGGTGGCGATCAGGATCAGCGCATAGGCCTTGCCCATCAGCGCGCCGAGGTAGAGCGAGGCGAAGAACAGGCCGCCGCGAAAGCCCGAGCCGAGCGACAGCGCCGAGGCCAGCGCCTTCAGGACGAACAGGGCCAGCAGCATCTGCCAGCCGACCGGGGAGGCGAGCGCGGCGTGCAGCGCGCCATGGCCGGAGGAGAGCACGTGCGGGGTGAGGAGCGCGAGGCCGCCCACCAGCGCGCCGCCGATGGCCGGCCGCGCCCAGGCCGGCACCTTCACCAGGCGGAAGGCGCGCTCGACGCCGGTGGTGAGCTGCATGACGGCGACTGCGAGCAGGCCGCCGACGATGCCGAGCAGCAGGAAGGGCGCGAGATCGGAAGCGGTGAGGATGGGCACCGGGCCGATCTCCACCGTGGTCTGGAAGGCGCCGAGCCAGCCGGCCGTCAGGCTGGCGGCCAGCGAGGCGGCCAGCACCGGCGCCACCAGCGCCACCGAATAGGTGCCGATGATCAGCTCGAAACCGTAGAAGGCGCCGGTGATCGGCGCGTCGAAGGCGGCGGAGATGGCGCCGGCGGCGGCGCAGCCGACCAGCGTGCGGATGTCGCGGCGGCGCAGGCGCAGCGCCTCGGCGATGCGCGAGGCGAAGCCGGCGCTGGCCTGGGTGTAGCCGGCCTCCAGCCCCACCGAGGCGCCGAAGCCGGAGGAGATCATGGTCTGCACCGCCACCAGCAGGCTTTCGCCGACGGACATGCGGCCGCCGTGCAGCGCGTTGGCCTCGATGGGATCGACCGGCTGGCGCTTGAAGCGACGGCGCGTCAGCGCGGCGAGGAGGGCGAGCAGGATGCCGCCGGCCACCGGGATCAGCGCCAGCGCCGGGTGGGCGAGGCTCTCCTGCTCGCTGAGCCGCTCGCCCGACGGCAGCATGTAGAGCCACTGGTGGGCGAGGTTGGTAACCCGGCTCATGGTGGTGACGACGACGCCGGCAAGGCACCCCACCGCCATGGCGAGCGCCACAAGCCCGATCTCGCGATAGCGGCGCAGCCGGATGAGCAGGCGAAAGGCGGTGACGATGAGGGGAGAGGCGATGCGCAAGGCTCTGGCGTCGGCTGGGGGTGGAGGGGAGGCCGGGCCGGAGCCCGCCAGGACATAACGCCTTATCGCCAGTTTCGGATGCGATGGAAAGCCATGACGGTGCGCTCCTTGTTGCTCACCGGCTTCAGCGCCGCGTGGCAAAGCCTTTGCCTCGGCAACTCTGAAGCGTGTATGGTGAGGCGCACTCTCATATTAAAAGAGGGTGCCATCATCGGGCCGGGGCGATGCCATTGGCCGCGCTGGACCATCACGGAGGTTCCATACTCCCGGTCGATGCGATCACCGGACGTGTTGGGGCGTGTGTCGGCTGTCCAGCGGGTTCTGCAGAGGTGCTTCATGTGTGCAAAGGACATCGGTCCGACAAATCTCGAAACGCTCGCCTTTCGCGCCGAGACGACCGGCACCGAGGTGGAGTACAGGACGCTGGCGCCGGCAACCCTGCCCGACGGTCCCTTGCCGCTCATCCTGCATCTTCACGGTGCCATGTCGTCTTCCGCGTCGCTGGAGGCGGCAAGACCGGCCTATGAAGGCGCCTGGGCTTCAGGACAGTTGCCGCCGGCCATCGTCGCCTGCGCCTCGACGCCCACGCACGGCGGGTTCTACATCGACTACCCCGGGGGACCGCGTTGGCAGTCGCTGGTTGTCGATGAACTTCCGCGCCGATTGGCCGGTCGCTATCGGCTGGCAGCCAAAGTCGCGCTGATGGGCTTTTCGATGGGGGGCTATGGCAGCCTCAGCGCCGCGTTCAGGCACCCGGAGCGCGTCTTGGCCGTCGCAGCGCTCTGCCCCGTCATTTTCCCGGCCGAGACCGCGGAGGCCGTGCCGCCACGGAACCGCCCGTCGGTTCTGAACGATCTGAACGAGGCCATGGGGGGCGACGCCGCCACCTATGCCGACAACTGCGTTCACAGCCTTGCGCGGAAGAACGCCGCCACGATCCGGAAGGAAAACCTTCCGATCTTCATCGACTGCGGTCAGAAAGACGAGTTCCATCTGCACGACGGCGCCGTCTATCTCCATCAGTTGCTGGACGGCCTCTCGATTTCCCATTCCTTCCGCTCCATCCCGGACGCCGGACATGCCGATGCGCATGCCGCCGCAAGGCAGGAGGCCGCGATCGGCTTCATTGGCGATGCCCTGTGGCAGGCGATGCGGCCCGGCGGCAGGGGGTGAAGCCGACGCAAGAGTCCGCGCGCGCGAAATTGACGGGCCCCCTCGCGGTTTACCTCTGAAGGCTGGCGCTCGCCCGGCGTCGTGCGGCAAGGGGGAAAGGCCGCCCCTTGGGAGGGCGGCCCGTTGGGGGGTCAGGCGGCAGCGAAGTCGCGGACGAAGGTTTCGACGACCTTGCGGAGGTCGTCGGCCTGGCTCGACAGGCCGTCGGAGAGGGTCATCAGCTGGGTCGAGGCGGTGCCGGTCATCTCGGCGGCCTGGCCGACGCCGGCGATGTTCTGCGTCACCTGATGCGTGCCGGTGGCCGCCTGCTGGCAGTTGCGGGCGATCTCGGCGGTGGCCGCGCCCTGTTCCTCGACGGCGCCGGCGATGATCGAGGCGGTTTCCTTGATGTTGCCGATCACCCGGCTGATCTCGCCCATCGAGGTCACCGTGCCCTCGGTCGCCTGCTGGATCTCCGCCACCTTGGCGGCGATCTCGTCGGTGGCCTTGGCCGTCTGGCTGGCCAGCTGCTTCACCTCGGAGGCGACGACGGCGAAGCCCTTGCCGGCCTCGCCGGCCCGCGCCGCCTCGATGGTGGCGTTCAGCGCCAGAAGGTTGGTCTGGTCGGCGATGCCCTTGATCAGGTTGATGACGTCGCCGATGGCCGAGGCGGCGGTGGCCAGCGCGCCGATGCGCTCGTTGGACGATTCCGCTTCCGAATAGGCGGCGTCGGCGACGGAGGCGGAGCGGGCGACCTGTCCGTTGATCTCGCGGACGGAGGCGGCCATCTCTTCCGACGAGGCGGCGACGGTCTGCACGTTGGCGGCGGCCTGCTCGGCGGCGGCGGCGACGGCCTGGGCCTGACGCGACGTCTCCTCGGCGGTGGCCGAGAGGTTGCGGGCGCTGTCGGCCACTTCGCCGGACGACTGGGCGAAGCCGCTGGCCAGTTCCTGCATGCGGCCGACGAAGCTGTTGGCCAGCGTCTCGCGGCGGGCCAGCAGCTGGAGTTCCGCTTCCTCGCGGGCGGTCTGGGCGATGCGGGCGGCTTCCGCCTCCTGCAACTGACCGCGCAGGACTTCGAGAGCCTTGGCGATGGAACCCACTTCATCGTTCCGGTCGGTGCCCGGCACCGGGACTTGCAGCTCGCCGCGGCCGAGGGCGGCCATCACGCCGATGGAGGTCTGGACGGGACGGACCACGCCGCTGCGCACCATGACGAAGGCGAGGCCGAGGATGACCGCGGTGGCGATTGCCAGACCGACCAGGGAGACCGTCGTGGTCCAGGCGGCAAGGGCGGAGACCTCACGGTTCTGCGCGTCCTTGGCGGCGATGAGGCGATTGTTGATGTCGAGGTTGGCCTGCCGGATTTCTTCGAGCTGCGGGCTGCAGCCGGTTTCCATCGCCTTGACCGCCTTGGCCCTGTTCTCGGGGGTTTTGGCCTGCGCGGCCTGCTGCGACACGCTGCCGCAGGCATCGCTCGCCAAGCCCTGCAACCGCTGGACCAGCGGGGCGATGTCGCTGCCGATCGGCGCGTAGGCCTTCTCGGCGGCCGCGAACTCGTCGTAGGTGTTCTTGAGGGCGTCATTGATCTTGCTGACGGCGGCCGCGTTGGCTTCGGCGTCGGTCGGGACCAGCGTCCGGTAAATGTCGAGCTCGAACTGCGTGATGTAGCGGTTGGATCGGGCCAGGGCAGTGGTTGCCGTCGCCGGTCCGTTGATGATCGCCGTGTCGAGGTCGTCGACGACGGTGATCTGGTGGACCGTGTAAAATATTCCCCCGAAACTTGCGGCCGAAAGGATCAAAAGAAGGGAAAAAACCTTCCATATCAACGGCCAATTCTTGAACGACATGTCGATCTCCTGGCGGGAGGCTGGCTCTACTCTGAGGTAGTTTGTTTGTTATGCGGTACTAGCGGGTCTGTTTTTTGGCCGTGGACGAAGCGATGTCGCGGCGACATGTTGAGTTAACCCTGCATGTAATTAACAAGGGGAAAACTCCGGACTGGTAAGAAAGAAATAAATCGTCCCGATCCGGTAAGCCTCGCGTAAACCCATGCCGCGATCGAGGGGGCATTGGGGCGGCGCGTCGGCTGGCGACCGGCCGCGCCTTATGGCTGCCTCGCGGCCCGGTCGGCCCGCCTCGTTCGCTTGGGGCACGCCCGGCGTTTGGGTACCGGCGTTTCTCAACTGAGAGTGCAGGGAAGGTAATCCCCACCAACCCGATCATGGGGGCGAGAGGACGGTCTTAATCTTCGCCACGCCGATCTGTATTCCCTCATATAGTAGGGGTTGTACTTAGGCATGGAGGCCGCCTTGGCCGGTCGGGACCTGTCGGTTCGGAGATGTATACTTCTGGTCGGTGCGCCGATTGCAGGAACAGCCCTGATATCATCCTGATTGTCGGTGCTTCCATTGGGATCGGGCCTCGGCGGTTTGCGGGCACGCCATCGTCGCGGCGGTCGGCATCGCCTTGCCCTGCCGGCCATGGCGTCGACGAAACGGCGTTGCCGGAGGCCGTGGGCATCCGGCTTTTCGGGCGGCGAGAGGAGGCCAGGGCCGACAGTTCGGCCGAGTCCGTCGCGAAAATAGTTCGGCGACTTGTTTATAGAGTTTCTAAGAAGCAAACGCGGGGCATGGAAAGCCGCCGTCGTCACGCAAGGCTTTCCAATGCCTGCCGAGGCAGTCGATCATGCCGGCCTTGCCGCCGTGGCGAGGCAGGGCGCGTCGTCGAGAGCGCGTCCGGTGAACCTTGGTTCGCCAACACGCTCTACCTCTTTGTTTTCACGCAACTCCGGACGCAAAACCGGTTCCCACTTTTGCTGGAGTTGCTCTTGAGCGCGTCCGGCGAACCTTGGTTCGCCAACACGCTCTAGTTCCTTGTTGTCGCATTGTTTTTGCGGAAAACCGGTTCCCACTTTTCCGCACAATGCTCTAGGAAGCGCGGCTCGTCGCCCGGCTTGCCGCGCGCCGCCCAGTCGCGTTTCTGCCGGAGGTAATCGGTGAGTTCGGCCAGTTCCTCCGCCTTGCGTTCGAGCCGGGCCAGCGCTTCGTCCATCAGCTCCACCTCGCGGGCGGGCGTCAGGCCCTGGCGCTGCAACTCGGCGGCGATGGTGGCGATCTCCCTGAGCGGCAGGCCGACCGCTTGGGCGAAGCGGATCATGCGGGCGGTGGAGGCGTCGCGCTCGGAGAAGATCTGGTAGGGGTTGCGGCCGCCCTTGAGGCCGGTTTCCGGCGCGAGAAGGCCCTTGCGGACGTAGAAGCGGATGGTGTCCTGGCTGAGCCCCGTCCGCGCCGCGAATTCGCCGATCAGCATGTGACACCCCTTGACCATGGACCATGGTCCAGACTTATGGAAGAGGCTCCTTTAATCCTGGAGCCCTTTCATGTCGAGCGATCACGAGCCCATTTCCCGCCGTTCGCTGGCCTTCGTCACCGGGGCAACCGGCCTTCTCGGCAACAATCTGGTGCGCGAGCTCCTGGCCGAGGGCTGGCGCGTTCGGGCGCTGGTCCGCTCGCCCGACAAGGCGGCGCGGCAGTTCGCCGGGCTCGACGTGGAGATCGTCAAGGGCGACATGCTGGACGTGGCGGGCTTTGCCGATGCGCTGTCCGGCGTCGACGTGGTGTTCCACACGGCCGCCTATTTCCGCGATTCCTACAAGGGCGGCAGCCACTGGCCGGCGCTGAAGGCGGCCAACGTGGACGGCACGCGGGCGCTGCTGGCGGAGGGCTGGCGGGCGGGGGTGCGGCGCTTCGTGCACGTCAGCTCGATCGCGGTGCTCACCGGCGCGCCGGGCTCGCTGATCGACGAGACCATGCTGCGCCGCGAGCGCGACGCCGACGACTACTACCGCAGCAAGATCCTGGCCGACCGCGAGGTGCTGGGCTTCCTCGCCGCCCACCCCGATTTCTGGGCGGCCATGGTGCTGCCCGGCTGGATGCACGGGCCGGGCGACATCGGCCCCACCTCGGCCGGGCAGACGGTGCTGGACGTGGCGGCGGGGCGCCTGCCCGGCCTGCCGCCGGGCTCCTTCTCGGTGGTGGACGCGCGCGACGTGGCGCGGGCGATGATCCTCGCCAACGCCCACGGCCGGCGCGGCGAGCGCTACCTCGCCGCCGGCCGCCACATGACCATGGCCGAGCTGATACCGCTGATCGGCGCGGCCACGGGGGCCAGGGCGCCGACCCGGCGCATCCCCCGGGCGCTGTTCTACCTGATCGCCGCCGGCAACGAGGTCTACGCGCGGCTCACCGGCAAGCCGGTGCTCCTGAGCTGGGCCATGGCGCGCACCGTGGCGCGCGAGGCCGACCGCTCGCGCTACGACCCCGGCAAGAGCGCGCGCGAACTGGGCCTGACCTTCCGCCCGGTGGCCGAGACGCTGGCCGACGAAGTGGCGTGGTTCCGGGCCAACGGGTGGCTCACCCCCTGACGTAGCGGCCGATCAGCTCGACCTCGGCGGCCGCCACCGACCGCATCGCATCCATCGCGCCGTCGGTTGGACTGTCCGACGGCGCTACTTTCGTCGTGGTGGGCGGCAAGTGGGCGCTCGGTATCGGGCGAGGGCTTGAGGCGGGGCGTGGGCGCCAAGCGAGGCGATCGGCGTTGGATCGTTCCAATTGGCGATAGCGTTCCTTGGCAATTTTTCCCATCACAATGCGGTCTGCACGAAGTCAACGCCGGGCCTTGGCCCGTGTCGTGATGGCAACGTTACGGTTGGTTGCCGGGCGAGGCCGAGGAGGTTTGGGTCGATCATCCTTATTTTTCGAGATTAAGCCGTGATCTTATCGCGAAACGTGTAGGGTTTTCTGGTGATACAAGTGTTTTGTGCAAGAATAACTGGGATCCATTCTGGTGTTCTTGTGCGCGGCCTATGGTTGAAGCTGCTCGTAAACCACAAGCAAAAGATAGAATAATTTCTATAAATGCCCGTTTTCATGGGGTTGGAAATTTGGAAAACCAAATTCCATTACCGGTTGCTCCAGTTTTTACTTAAGGATCTGTTCAGCAAATTCGTTCTACCCATTTCATATGTTGCGCTTGGGAGGGCAAATTGAGCAAGTTTCTAAGTCGCTTCAGCCTGGGGACCGTTCTGGGCTTTTTCACGCTTCTCATCTGCGTCGCCGTCGTCGGGCTCAGCGCCAAGCTGATGGTCGCCAGCTATTCGTCCTGGCAGACGGCGCGGTCGGTCACCGCGCTGACCGACCAGGACGTCTTCGTGTTCAACGTGCTGCAGGCCCTGCGCTATGAGCGCGTCGACACCGACACCGTGCTGCGCATGCCGGCCGACAAGGCGGCGGCGCTGGTCAAGGGCGTTGCCGACTATCGCGCCACCGTCGACGCCAACATGGCCAAGGTGACGGCCGAGCCGCTCGACGATTTCCCGGCCTGGGCCGAGACGGCCAAGGCGATCGACGACGGCTACCGCGCCATCCAGGCGCTGCGCACCTCGGCCGACGGCAACCTCGCCAAGGCGCCGGAGGCGCGCGACGCCGCGCTGCTGGGCAGCTACATGAAGGACACCGCCGGCATCCTGACCGTGTTCGAAGCCGCGTCCAAACAGCTCGACGCCGAGATCCGCCGCCGCGACGCGGCCAGCGGCGAACTGCTCTTGACCAAGCAGATGGCCTGGAACGCCCGCTCCGTGTCTGGCACGCCGGCCGTGTTGTTGCAAGGTGCGCTGGCCGCTGGCCGGCAGCTTGCCCCGGCCGAGGCGCGCGCCATCGTCGCCGGGCGGGCGCAGGCCGAGATCACCTGGGCCAGCATGAAGGAAATGGCGAAGACGCAGGGCCTCGGCCCGGCCTTCGACGCCGCCGTGAAGACGGCCGACGAGGCCTATTTCACCGGCGCCTTCAACGACGCCTACCTGAAGGCGCTCGACGACCTGACCGCCGGGACCACCACCGCGCTGACCTTCGACGCCTTCAAGGGCGAGATCACCGTGGCGCTCGGCAAGATCGCGGCGGTGTCCAGCGCCGTGCTCGACGTGGCGCTCGCCCGCACGGAAGCGGAGGCCGGCCGCCAGCAGGGGCTGTTCGTCGCCTACGCGGCGCTGATGGCGCTGGCGATGGCGCTGTCGCTGGTGAGCTATCTCGTGGTGCGCGGGCACGTGCTCCGGCCGCTCGACGCCATGACGCGGGCCATGTCGCGCCTCGCCGACAACGACCTCACGATCGACATCCCCGGCGCCGGCCGGGGCGACGAGATCGGCGCCATGTCCTCGGCGGTGGGCTTCTTCAAGGACAAGCTGGTGCACAACCGCCAGCTGGAGGACGACGTCGCCGCCGAGAAGGCCAAGGCGGAGAACGACCGCCGCCGCGTCATGGCCGAGATGGCCGATGGCTTCGAGGCGGCCGTCGGCAGTGTGGTGGGCGCCGTTTCCACCGCCTCCGAGCAGCTGCAGGGCGCCGCCGAAACCATGTCGGCCACCGCCGAGGAGACCACGCACCAGTCGACGGCGGTGGCCGCCGCCGCCGAGCAGGCCTCCTCCAACGTGCAGACGGTGGCCTCGGCGGCCGAGGAGCTGGCCGCCTCCGTCGGCGAGATCGGCCAGCGCGTGCAGCACTCGGCCCAGATCGCCGGCGAGGCTGCCAAGGATGCCGACGCCGTGGCCGCCAAGGTGGGGCGGCTCGCCGAGGCGGCGCAGAAGATCGGCGCTGTGGTCGAGCTGATCAACTCCATCGCCGGGCAGACCAACCTCCTGGCGCTCAACGCCACCATCGAGGCGGCGCGGGCGGGCGAGGCCGGCAAGGGCTTTGCCGTGGTGGCGGCCGAGGTGAAGAACCTCGCCGACCAGACGGCCCGAGCCACCAGCGAGATCGCCCGCCAGATCGAGGAGATCCAGGGCTCGACGATGGAATCGGCCTCGGCCATCGGCACCATCACCACCACCATCCGCGAGATGAACGACATCGCCATGGCCATCGCCGCCGCCGTGGAGGAGCAGGGCGTTTCCACCAACGAGATCGCCCGCAACGTCCAGCAGGCCTCGACCGGCACCAGCGAGGTGTCGTCCAACATCGTGGGCGTGACGCGGGCGGCCTCCGAAAGCTCCGCCGCCTCCACCCAGGTGCTGGCCTCGGCCTCCGAGCTGAGCCGGCAGTCGGCAAAGCTGGGGGAGGAAGTGGCCCGCTTCCTCTCCACCGTCCGGGCGGCCTGACCGAAATTCTACTGGGGCGGGTATAGGGCCTAGTGTTCTGCGCTTCCGGTGCTCACGGGCCTTAAGCCCGCTCCGCTCCGGTTCTCGAACCCGTCGCCCTCTGCCGCGCCCCAGCGAATTTCGCCTCAGGCCGCAGGAGCCCTATGAGTTCCGGGAGCACGATATCGGCGGTTCGCTCTACCGTCCTGAGATCCTCTGCCTTCGCAGAGGAGGACAGCTTGATGGAGGCGGGAGACAGGTCGGCGGCGGGGCGCTCTCGGGCCAAGCTCCCGTTTCATATCCCTCTGTCATTCTCTGCGAAGGCAGAGAACCTCAGGCAGAATGGGACACGGGGGCTTCTATAGGGCTCCCCTTGGTGAGTGGGCGCCCGATATCTGCGGCTCGTTTCACCTTCCCGAGGTCCTCGCCTGCGCAAGGATGACAATTTATATAAATGGAACAATGGGATGGAGCGTCTCGCCTGAGCCTCTGAGGTTTTCTCCCCCGTATACGGCGTCACGATGCGCTCCGCATTGTGGCGCGCGGGTTACCCAACTGATTCCTCTATATAAATTGTCATCCCTGCGCAGGCCGCTTGAATTCGCGAGCGAATTCAAGGTGTACCTCAGGCAGAAAGGGGCTCGGGGCTTCTATAGGGCTCCCCTCGGTGAAGGGCGCCCGATATCGGCCGCTTGCTCTACCGTCCTGAGGTCCTCGCCTGCGCAAGGATGACAATTTATATAAATGGAACAGTTGGATAGAGCGTTTCGCCTGCCTTTGAGGTTTTCTCCTCCACATAAGGCGTCACGATGCGCTCCCCTTGGTCGCGCGAGGGTTATCTAGCTGAATCATATATATAAATTGTCATCCTTGCGCAGGCGAGGACCTCAGGCAGAAAGGGGCTCGGGGTTTCTATAGGGCTCCCCATGGTGAAGGGCGCCCGATATCGGCGGCTCGCTCTACCTTCCCGAGGTCCTGCGCCTTACGCGCAGGATGACGGTTAATTGATATAAAACAGATAGTTAGCGCACGTTTAGCGCCGGCTGCCCCCCTCTCGCCTCACTCGAGGATCTCGGGCTCCACCAGCTTGGCGAGTTTGCGCAGGGATTCCTGCCAGCCGAGATAGCAGGCTTCGCGCGGGATGATGTCCGGGATGCCCTGCTGCACGATGGTGACGTCGGTGCCGACCGACACGGCGGTGAGGCTGACCGTGACCGTCATCTCGCCCGGCAGGCCGGGGGCGTCGAAGCTGTCGGTGTAGACCAGCCGCTCGCCGGGGACGAGTTCCTGATAGACGCCGCCGAAGGAATGGCTGACGCCGGTGGTGAAGTTGCGGAAGGACATGCGGTGCCGGCCGCCAACCGTCGGGTTGAACTCGTGCACGGTGCAGGTGAAGCCGTTGGGCGGCAGCCAGCTGGCCAGCGCATCGGGCTCGACGAAGGCCCGGTAGATCTTGTCCGGCCGGGTGGTGAAGACGCGGTGGAGTTTCGCGGTGCTGGTCATGATCGGCCCTCCTCCGAGGCGAAACGCACGCGAGGCGTCGGACCTATGTGGTTTCCCTCATGCCGACCATACCACGACGGCCCCCCGGCCGGCACTCGCCGATCGGGGCAGGGCGCATCGATGGGCGCGCGACTATGCATCGCACCGGACGGCGGCGCTCCGGCGATGGTGTAGAAATGGGGCGCACATTCCCGGGGGGGCAGCATGACCGCCTATTTCGTGGCCCAGATCCGCATCGACGATCCCGCCGAGTACCAGCGCTATCTCGATGCCTGCGACGCGGTGTTCGCCCGCTTCAATGGCGAGTATCTCGCCGTCGATCCCGCGCCGACCGTGCTGGAGGGCGAGTGGCCCTATTCCCGCTCGGTGCTGATCCGCTTTCCCTGCGAGGCCGACCTTCTCGCCTGGTACAACTCGCCCGACTATCGGGAGATCGTCGTCCATCGCCTTGCCGGCGCCAAGTGCGACAGCATCCTCGTCCATGGCAAGGACGAGGGGTAGGCGGGGCATCGCTCCGGGGTCAGCGGGCGGCGAAGCGTTGTCTGGCGGCGTCGGTGACGGGCATGTAGAGCGACACCGCCGTGCCCTCGGGATCGCGGAACTGGAAGGTCTTGTTGCCCCAGGGCATCACCTTCATGTCGTGCACCAGGGCGACCTTGTCCTTGAGGCGGGCGTAGGCGGCGTCGATGTCGTCGACCTGGAACTCCAGGATGGCGGTGCGGTTGCGGCCGGGTTCGGCGCAACCGGCCTGCCAGAGGGCGACGGTGTCCTCGGCGCCGATGGCCAGCGCGCCCGACGGCGTGACGATCTCGGCGAACACTGGCGCCAGCCAGTCGGCGGTAAGGCCGGTCACCATCTCGTAGAAGGCAACCATGGACTTGATGTCATGGACGATCAGGCGCGTGGAGGCGAATTTCATGACTGTCTCCCTTGTGGCGGCTTAAAGTTCGCCGATGGATATGCTACGATACGGTATCGTAGCGAAATAGTCGAGGGGTGCGATGGCCGTGGATAGGGGCGCTTCCATGAGAGGCGAGGACGCCGAGGGCGCAGGCGTGATGGACGAGCGGGTGCGGCGGTCGCGGGCGGCGGTGCTGGCCGCCACGTCGGCGCTGCTGTTCGAGCGCGGCTATTCCGGCGTCAGCGTCGATGAGGTGGCGCGGCGGTCGGGCGTGGCGAAGACCACCATCTACCGCCATTGGCCGGCCCGGACCGATCTCTTGCGCGATGCCTGCGCCAACATCGGCACGCCGCAGACGGCGCCGGACCTCGGCAGCCTGAGGGCCGACGTCGCCGCGCTGATGGGCGCCCTGGCCGAGGCGCTGACAACGGCGCCGTGGACGTCCGTGCTGCCGTCGATCGTCGATGCCGGCGAGCGCGACCCCGACATGGCCGAGATGTATCGCCGCCTGCAGCAGGGCTATTCGGCGCCGTTCGAGGCGGCGATCCGGCGCGGCATCGCCCGGGGCGAACTCCCCGCCGACACCGACGTCGCCGCCCTCGCGGCCGCACTGATCGGCCCGCTGTTCTTCCGCCGCTGGTTCGCCCGCGAGCCGCTGACCGAGGGCTTCGTGGGGGAGATCGTGCGGATCGTGGTGGGGTAGGGGATTAGGGCGATGCCGAGCCGGCATCGTGGCTGGACACGTTGCTGGTGATCAAGCCACACCAAGCTCCTTGGAGAAGGCGATCAGACTAACTGGGGAAAGCGAACATTCTAAAATGAAACTGTTAGAGAAATACCGGTTCTGTCCACAAGGTCTCTTTGTTCTCGAAGGGGGACATAATCATATAGGGCTGGTATTTTCTCTATAACATTGTCGATAAGGTCTAGGGGCTTTGCCTTTCCTGACTTTAGGTTAATAAGTTCTTCGTCGGTCAGAACTATTTGCACGACGCCGACTCTGTAGCGCTCAGCATAATAAGCCATTCCCTTTGGTATGACCTGCTCTTGCGGGAGTCTGTAGCAAAACCATGATCTGTTCGCGAATCTCTTGTGTGAGATTGCCTCAAAAATTACCTGCTCCCAGTTTTGTTCTGCCAGTTTCACCTCGCAGGACGCTAGGTCAATCTCAACCGCTCCGAATAACTCGACGCGTTCCGCCCCAATGATATCTGGATTACCCCAGCGTCCACCACTCTTTACGTTGGACATGTCCTTAGATTTGTAACCTTTCTGCTGGAGCCAAAGCTCCATCAAGGGGTACAAGTCCTTTTCTAGGATGGTTATTTCGGCGCCTTTTTCCGGTTTTATCTTCTCTTCGTCGGCAGGCTTAGCCTCTGTAATTTGCGGTTTAGACTGGCTGTACCAATATCCTCCGCGCGGGCCTCCGCTGACGATGTTTGACTCCACATCAGTATTTGCAGCGTTGCTAAGATAGGACAGCATAGTTCCGTCCGCCGCATCAACGCTTATTTCGCCATTCTGAATTTTGGAACGAATTGCCGCAACGATTTGCTTGTTGCTCTTCGATGAGTCCGGCCCCGTACTTCCTGTTTCTTGAAGAAAAGCAGCTGCGGCTTTCACGATTGTATCGTAGGTCGAACTCGGCACGCTGAATATCCTTTATTTTAGCTAGCGAAGCCAACTCAAGTCGATACTACTATGACGTGTGATATCGCGCAACTTAAAGCGCCTAGGAGATTAGTCGCGGCAGGTTGCGCAGGAAGAGGTTGATCGCCGTGCCGCCCTTGAGGGCGAAGCATGCCTCGTTCGCCACGAGAGGGATGAGGCGCATCAAGAGCCGCACTTGGGCCCGATACTGATCATGAAACGGCATCGAGGTCCTCGGGAACGGTGATCAGATAGGTCGGGTCGAGCTTGCCGCCGGGAACGAGTGCGCGCTTTCCCCGCCCGAGATCGAGAACCGACTTGTCGAGGCGGTTGACCCAGGCATGGCGATGCCGGTCGGCGAAGAAGAAGAACAGGCGCTTCACCTTGACGCTGCGGCAGTCGACCAGCAGCCTTTGCAGCCGTCGCGGGCTGAAGTTGGCGGCGCCTTGCATGATCATGTCGGCTTGGTGGAAGCTTTCGTGGCGGGGCAGTTCGTCGAGCAGTTCGAGATAGGCGCGCTCTGGTTGGGAAAGGGTGAGCGGCCAGTCCCACTGCCCCCATGGCAGGGTTGTCAGGGTGCCGTGAGCGGCCGGGTCGGTGCGGAACGCGGTGGCGGAGTTGCGGTAGACGAAGCACTGGGGAAGGTCGAGCTTCTGCAGCCACGCGGGCGGTTTCTCCGGCCCGTGCAGGTAGACGGTTCTGGTGTCCTGCGCGAGGTAATGCGCAAAGCCTTGCAGCTCCAGCGCCATGCGTCCGCCGACGACGAGCGGCGCCTGCGCGAGCAGCGTTTGCAGCGATATGACCGCTTGCTGCCAGCTCAGACCGCCGCGTGGCTTTTTGTAGAGGCCGCGCACCGGCTGCTCCAGCCAGCCGGCCTTGACGTAATAGGCGCGCAGGTTGCTGGCGATGCCGCGCGCCTCCAGCCATGCGGCGTCGACGACCAGCCCTTCGGGCAGGTCCCTTTGCAGGCGGTTCAGGAGCGATACAAATTGCTCAACCATGCTGAGCATCTTACGGCCTGCTCAAACCTGTTGCAAGTTTGGGTGATGGCTAATTTACTCAATCGGATTGAGTGAGGGCGCTGCAGAACAAACCTCCGGGTGGGCTCACAATGTGCCCCCCTGGCCTCCTCACCGCAGCCGGTAGCTCCGCTCCACCCTGACGGGCGGGAACTCGACGAAGTCCGCCGTGTCGAACTCGACCTTGAAATCCAGCCGCTTCTGCCTCGCCCATGCGATCGCTGCCTTGACCTCGGCGCGCGGCACCTTGGTGGCGAGGCTGCAGTGGGGCACCCAGTTGCCCTCGCGGTAATGCGGATCGCAGAGGGCGGGGGCGATGTGTCGATGCAGCTTCTCGTGCAGCGCCATCAGGGCATCGTTGCGGCGCGGTCTCGCCCACAGCACCAGCAGGTCGTTGTCGAAATAGGCGACGCCGTCGAAGGCGATGGTCAGCTTGGGCTGGGCGGCGAACACCTCGTCCAGCCCGTCGACGATGCGGCCCGGATGGTCGGGGAAGACGGCCAGCGTGAGGTGCGGCGGATAGTTGAGGGCGGTCATCGAGGCGGTGACCTCGAAGGCGCTTGCCTCGTCCCAGAGCTTCAGGATGGGAGCGGCCGTATCGTTCAGGCACTTGATGCAGATGGCATAGGGCATCGGCTTCTCCCCGCGTTCCGCCGACAGGAGGCGCAGCTTACGCCCGGAGCGGATGGCTGGTCGAGCTTCTTCGGCAGGTTGTGGTTTGTTGCAGGGAGCCTGATACGGGCCGGTGCGACGTCTCGTCCTGAGGTCCTGCGCCTAAAGCGCAGGATGACAAATTTATATATAAAAACAGACGTTTGCCGGATTCTCCCTATCCATCAGGCGTCATCCTGCGCGTGAGGCGCAGGACCTCAGGCAGAAAGGAGCAAGCGGCCGATATCACGCGACGCCAGCCCTCGATGACCGTTGCCCCCCTTGCCGCGCGCCGCTTCTCCGGTTACCCTCTCTCCGCGCTTGGCAATTCCCCCCGCAAATGACGGGCGGCGGCCGGCGCAAATCCCCCTTTCAGATCCAATTTCGAGGATGGCACATGTGTGACCATTTGTTTGTCGTGACCGGCGGCCCCGGCGCGGGCAAGAGCACGTTGATCGAGGCGTTGTCGCGGCGCGGCGTCGGCAGCATGCCGGAGGCCGGGCGGGCGATCATTCGCGATCAGGTGGCGATCGGCGGGGCGGCGCTGCCCTGGGGCGACCGCGCCCTCTATGCCGAGCTGATGCTGGGCTGGGAGCTGCGCTCCTTCCACGAGGCCGAGGCGATGGCCGGGCCGGTGGTGATGGACCGGGGCGTTCCCGACATCGCCGGCTACCTGACGCTGATCGGCCTTCCGGTGCCGGCCCACGTGGAAGAGGCGGCGCGGCGGTTCCGCTACAACCGCGCCGTCTATCTCGCCCCCTACTGGGAGGCGATCTTCGCCCAGGACGCCGAGCGCAAGCAGGACAAGGCCGAGGCCGAGGCGACCTGCCGCGCGGTGGCGGCCACCTATGCCCGGCTCGGCTACGAGCTGATCGAGCTGCCGTTCGCCAGCGTGGAGGCGCGGGCCGATTTCGTGATGGAGCGGGTGGGGCGCTGATTGGCCGTCATCGGCCTGTGGCTAAGAGCCTGCCCCGAAACTCTACTGGGGTGGACATCTAGCTTCGGCTTCTGCGCGTCCGGTGCTCACGAACCTCAAGTTCGCTCCGCTCCGGTTCTCGAAACCATCGCCATCTGCCTCACCCCAGCGAGTTTCGGGGCAGGCTCTACGCAATTCGAATAGGATACTCGCCAGGGTTTCAGGTGATAACTCTGGAGTGTGGCGGATTGAGTCCGGACATTTTGAGGGAGGGTGAGCGAGTGGGGGGTCGTTTTCTCAAGAGGCTGGCGATCGTGGCGGCGCTCGGCGTGTTCGTCGCGCCGTCCGTTGCCAGTGCCGAGACCATGGAGAAGCTGGTCAAGGATGGGTTCAAGGTCAGCAAGCTGACCAACAGCAAGTCGGGGCGGCTGGGCTGGCACGTCACCAAAGGTGATCGGACGTACTTCTGCCCGATCGGCTTCGCCTCGGCCTATATCGACGACAAGAACATGTATGGGTTTTCCAGCTCGGGCCGGCCGATCTCCATGGATCGCAAGGTCTACGATTCCTATATCGGCGGCCCGGACCCCAACATCCCCTACTGGAAGGACATCCAGGCCGGGCGCATCAGACCCGGCGACGTGGCCCCCTGCGTGCGAGCGCCGTAGACGGCCGCCGCTCCGCCGCGTCCGGGCCCTTTCGGCATCTGCCAATGGGCGGACCGGGCCGGATGGCGTAGACTGTCCGCCTCGACAGCGGGGGAGGACGGCATGCGGACCATCGTCATCACGGGCGCCAGCGACGGCATCGGCGCCGCGGCGGCGCGTCAGCTCAAGGCCGGCGGGCACAAGGTGGTGCTGGTCGGGCGCTCGCCGGCCAAGACCGAGGCGCTGGCACGGGCGCTCGACGCGCCGTTCCACGTGGCCGACTATGCCCGTCTCTCCGAGGTGAAGCGGCTGGCCGGCGAACTTGCCGCCTACGAGCGGATCGACGTGCTGGCCAACAATGCCGGCGGCATCATGGGGCCGCGCACGGTCACCGAGGACGGCTTTGAGAAGACCTTCCAGGTCAACCACCTCGCCGGCTTCCTGCTGACGCGTCTCCTGATGGACAAGCTCTCGGCGAGCGGCGCCAAGGTGATCCAGACCTCGAGCTTTGCCGCCAACGTCTGGGGGCGCGGCTTCGACGTCGACGACCTCGACCAGCGGCGCGGCTATTCGCCCACCAGCGCCTATGGCCGCAGCAAGCTGGCCAACATCCTGTTCACGCGCGAGCTGGACCGGCGCCACCGCGCCGACGGCATCGCCGCCGTGGCCTTCCATCCGGGCTTCGTGCGGTCGAACTTCGCCGAGGACACCACCTTCTTCATGCGCTGGTTCTACCACACCCCGCTGCGCTACCTCGCCACCATCAGCCCTGATACCAGCGCCCGCCGGCTGGTGAGGCTGGCCGAGGGCGAACCGGGCCGCGACTGGCAGCCGGGCGAGGTCTATCTCAAGCGCGCGCAAATGCCGGTGTTGTTCCGCGACGATGGAAGCGTGGCGCGGGCGCTGTGGCAGCGCAGCGAGGAGATGGTGGCGCCGTTCCTGGGGTGATGGGCTGCCTCGGCGCACCCTCGACAAATGCCGTATGGTGCGGTGGGCGGGATTGATCGTTATGTTGGCGCCGGGTGGATGTGACACGGAGCGTGAGCATGACCGAGGTTGACGAAGATATTCCCGAGGGCGCGGCGCGCGCCTCCATCGTGACCGGCAGCCGGACGACGTTGCAGATCGCCGAGTCGGTGTTGCGCATGGTGGCGAAGCCGGTGCCCGAGGAGATGATCGGCTCGGAGACGCTGCGCCGCCTCGTCGAGGAAATGTGGATGTGCATGCTCGATGCCGGCGGCGTCGGCATCGCGGCGCCGCAGGTCGGCATCTCCTGGCGCCTGTTCATCGGCTCGGCGATGAACATCCTGCCGTCGACCGTGTTCATCAACCCCGAGGTCGAGTATTTCGGCGAGGCCTCGGTGCTGGGCGAGGAAGGCTGCCTGAGCGTGCCCGGCTGGCGCTCGGCCAAGGTGTTGCGCCACCCCAAGGTGATCGTGCGCTACCGCGACCTGACCGGCGCCGCCCGCGTTGCGACCTATGAGGGGCTGGCGGCGCGGATCGTCCAGCACGAGTTCGACCACCTCAACGGCAAGCTGTTCATCGACCTCGACGAAACCCCGGATGTCGACCACCCGCTGCGGCGGCGGGCGCTGAGGGCCATGCAGGAGATGGACACGCGGTTGAAGGAGGCGGAGGACGCCTGAGGGTGGGGCGGGCGATATCGGGCCGCTTGTTTCAGGGAGCCTGATATGGGCCGAAGAGATATCTCGTCCTGAGGACCACCTTGAATTCGCGCGCGAATTCAAGCGGCCTTCGCGAGGATGACAGGAAAGTGATATATAACAAATAGTTGCGTTGTGATTCCGTCGCGTTTCCGATGCGCGTCGGTGACCGAAAGAGGCTCCCGTTCCCATCATGCTGTCATCCTTGCGCAGGCGAGGACCTCAGGCAGGAAGGGGCGAGGCGTGGATATAGGTCTCCCCCTGTTTCATGGAGCTTGATATGGGCGGAGGAGGTATCTCGTCCTGAGGTCCTCGCCTTCGCGAGGATGACAGGAAAGTGATATGTAACAGTTGGTTAGCTGTTGCGCGTGGACTTTCGCGGTTGTGCTGTCCATTGGGGGGGGAAGCGATGCGGTGGCGGGGTTGGCGCGCCGCTTATCCCATTGTTCCCTATATATAAATTGTCATCCTTGCGCAGGCGAGGACCTCGGGCAGGAAGGGGCACTGAGGGAGATATCGGGCGCCCGTGCTTCATGGAGCTTGATATGGGCCGAGGAGGTATCTCGTCCTGAGGTCCCCGCCTTCGCGGGGATGACAGTTAATTGATATGAAACAAAGAGATGCGTCGCGTTTCCGTTGCGCTCCGGTGACCGAAAGTGGCTCCCGTTCCCATCGTGCTGTCATCCTTGCGCAGGCGAGGACCTCAGGCAGGAAGGAGCGAGACGTGGATATAGGTCTCCCCTGTTCCCTCTCGATGAATCGTCGTGCTCGCGCTGGCCTTGGGCTCAGCCTTTGCGCTTAGCTGGCCAGCCGAGGTCGCGGCCGATGGATTGGAGGGCGGCGACGAGGGTGCGCATGTGGGCTTCGGTGTGGAAGGGTGTCGGGGTGATGCGCAGGCGCTCCTGGCCGCGCGCCACCGTCGGGTAGTTGATCGGCTGGACGTAGATGGCGTGCTCGGCGATCAGGCGCTCGCTGATGCGGCGGCAGAGGTGGGCGTCGCCGACGATGACGGGGAGGATGTGGCTCGGCGTGTCGAGCACCGGCAAGCCGGCCTCCATCAGCATGGCCTTGAGGCGGGCGGCGTTGGCGGCTTGCCGCGCGCGGTCTTCGGGGTGGCTGCGCACGTGGCTGATGGCGGCGCGCGCGCCGGCGGCGAGATGCGGGCAGAGCGAGGTGCTGAAGATGAAGCTTTCGGCCAGGCTGCGCACGACGTCGATGAGCGCGGCGGGGCCGCTGATGTAGCCGCCCATGACGCCGAAGGCCTTGGCCAGCGTGCCCTCGATGATGGTCAGCCGGTGCGCGAGGCCGTCGCGGTCGGCGATGCCGCCGCCCTGCGGGCCGTAGAGGCCGACGGCGTGGACCTCGTCGAGATAGGTGAGGGCGCCGTATCTGTCGGCGACGTCGCAGATGGCGGCGATCGGCGCGATGTCGCCATCCATGGAATAGACGCTCTCGAAGGCGACGATCTTGGGGCGGTCGGGGTCGACGGCGGCCATCAGTTCGTCGAGATGGGCGGCGTCGTTGTGGCGGAAGATGCGCTTTTCGGCGCCCGAGCGGCGGATGCCCTCGATCATCGAGTTGTGGTTCTGGGCGTCGGAGAAGATGACGCAGCCCGGCAGGACGCGGCCGAGCGTGCCGAGCGCCGCCAGATTGGAGATCCAGCCGGAGGTGAAGATCAGCGCCGCCTCCTTGCCGTGGAGGTCGGCCAGCTCGGCTTCCAGCGCCACGTGCTGGTGGTGCGTGCCGGAGATGTTGCGGGTGCCGCCGGCACCGGCGCCGGACAGGTCGAGCGCGGCGTGCATGGCGGCGAGCACGTCGGGGTGCTGGCCCATGCCGAGATAGTCGTTCGAGCACCAGACGGTGACCTCCCGCGTCTCGCCGTCCGGCCGGTGCCAGAGGGCGGCGGGAAAGGCGCCGGCCCGGCGCTCGAGCTCGGCGAAGGTGCGGTAGCGGCCGTCGCGCTTCATGTCGTCGAGCAGGGTGTTGAAATGCTGGGTGGTGTCCATGTCGAATGCCTTGTCGGAACGTGCTGTCGATGGGGCGCCCTTGCGTCGATGCCATACGCCTGATGCCATTGTGTATGGATCAAATCCATACATTACAAGCCGGGCGCTCGCGACAAAGTCCTGCGTCACGAACATTCATGGCTGCTATGCTCAGGTTTTTTGAAGGCGATGACGGGGCAAATCTGGCTGAAATCAGCGGTTTTCTGGACGGAGTCTTGCGTCGGCCGGACAGCCCGCATCACCGTAAGGGGTTTCCTTTATGGGCCATACATGATAGATGTCTTGTATGTGCTGTTGCCATACAGAGAGGCCGCCATGTGGAAGCCGCGACTGATCGAGGGCGCGCGGGCGAAATATCTCGGCATCGTCGAGGCGCTTGAGTCCGACATCCGCTCGGGCCGCGTGGCGCGCGGCGATCGCCTGCCGGCGCAGCGGGCCATCGCCGAGGCGCTCGGCGTCGACCTGACGACGGTGACGCGGGCCTTCAACGAGGCGCGGCGGCGCGGGCTGGTGGCGGCGCAGGCCGGGCGCGGCACCTTCATCTGCGAGACGGCCGACGACGCGGGCGGCGATGTCGCCCCGCCGCTGATCGACCTCAGCATGAACATTCCGCCGCAGCCGGCGAGCTTCGATTTCCGCAAGCTGCTGCCGCAGGGCATTGCCGGCGTTCTCGCCAACCCCAACGGCCTCCTCCGCCTGCACTACCAGGACAGCACGGGCTCGGAGGCCGACCGGCAGGCCGGCGCCGGCTGGCTCGCCCGCCGCGTCGCCGGGGTGACGGCCGACCGCGTGGTGGTGGCCGGCGGGGCGCAGTGCGCGCTCTACGCGCTCAGCGAATTGCTGCTCGGCCGGGGCGACGTGGTGGCCGCCGGGGCGATGACCTATCCGGGCCTGAAGGCCGTGGCGCTGGAAAAGGGGCTGGCGATCGAGCCGCTCGACATGGACGAGAAGGGCATCCTGCCCGAGGCGTTCGAGGCGGCCTGCCGGCGGCGGGCGCCCAAGCTCCTCTACGTCATTCCCAGCATCGACAACCCGACGACGGCGACGCTGCCCGAGGAGCGCCGCCGCGCCATCGTCGCCATCGCCCGCCGGCACGAGGTGACGATCGTCGAGGACGACCCTTACGCGCCGCTCCGGCCCGACCGGCTGGTGAGCATGGCGGAACTCGCGCCCGATCTCGTCTGGCACATCGCCACCTTGTCGAAATGCGCGACGCCGGCCCTGCGCGTCGCCTATGTGCTGGCGCCGGGCGCCGCCTCGGCGCTGCGGCTGGCCGGCGTGTTGCGCGCCACCAGCCTGATGGCGCCGCCGCTGATGTCGGCGCTGGTCAGTCGCTGGATCGTCGAGGGCGCGCTCGACGAGCTGGCCGGGGCGATCAGCGCCGAGAATGCCGCCCGGCAGGCGCTGGCGGCGACGATCCTCGGCGCCGCCGTCTACGCGGCCGATCCGCACGGCCATCACCTGTGGCTGCGCCTGCCGGCGCACTGGCGGGCCGCCGACTTCGCCGAGCACGCCGACCGGGCCGGCGTCTCCATCGTGCCCGCCTCGGCCTTTGCCACGCTCGCCCAACCCGTCGAGGCCGTCCGGATCTCGCTTGGCGTCGCGCCCGACCGGGGCGACCTCGAGGACGGGCTGATCCAGCTTTCAAGCCTCATGTCGCAGCCGGCGTTCGCCACACGGGCGGTGGTGTGAGGCAAAGGATGTTCGCCATGACCGCGTTCGACACCACCCCCACGACGACCGCCAAACCCACGGAGGGCGCACCATGTTCGGCCTGACCGCGCTGGAACTGGCCCGCATCCAGTTCGGCTTCACCATTTCCTTCCACATCGTCTTTCCGGCCATCACCATCGGCCTCGCCAGCTACCTCGTGGTGCTGGAAGCGATGTGGCTCTGGAAGAAGGATCTCGTCTATCGCGACCTCTATCATTTCTGGTCGAAGATCTTCGCCGTCAACTTCGCCATGGGCGTCGTGTCGGGCCTGGTCATGGCCTATCAGTTCGGCACCAACTGGAGCTATTTCTCCTCCTTCGCCGGCTCGATCACCGGGCCGCTGCTGGCCTACGAGGTGCTGACCGCCTTCTTCCTGGAGGCGGGCTTCCTGGGCGTGATGCTGTTCGGCTGGAACAAGGTGGGGCCGGGGCTGCACCTCTTCTCCACCATCATGGTGGCGCTCGGCACGCTGATTTCCTCCACCTGGATCCTCGCCTCCAACAGCTGGATGCAGACGCCGCAGGGCTACGAGATCGTCAACGGCGTGGTGGTGCCGGTGGACTGGCTGAAGGTGATCTTCAACCCGTCCTTCCCCTACCGCCTCGCGCACATGGTGGTGGCGGCCTTCCTGGCGACGGCGCTGTTCGTCGGCGCGTCCGGGGCGTGGCACCTCCTGCGGCGCAACAACACGCCGCGCATCCGCACCATGTTCTCCATGGCCATGTGGATGGTGCTGTTCGTCACGCCCTTGCAGATCCTGGTCGGCGACATGCACGGCCTCAACACGCTGGAGCACCAGCCGGCCAAGGTGGCGGCGATGGAAGGCCACTGGCGCAACGAGCCGGGCGCCGGCGCGCCGCTGATCCTGTTCGGCTGGCCCGACATGGAGGCCGAGGTGACGCGCTACAAGCTGGAAATCCCCCGGCTGGGCGGCCTCATCCTCACCCACAGCCTCGACGGCCAGTACCAGGCCCTCAGCGAGTTCCCGAAGGAGGACCGGCCGAATTCCACGGTGGTGTTCTGGTCGTTCCGCGTCATGGTGGGATTGGGCATGCTGATGCTGGTGCTGGGCCTTGCGAGCGCCTGGCTGCGCTGGCGCGGCAGCTTCTACGAACAGCGCTGGTTCCTGCGCTTTGCCACCTGGATGGGGCCGTCCGGCCTGATCGCCATCCTGGCCGGCTGGTACACCACCGAGATCGGCCGCCAGCCGTGGATCGTCTATGGCGTCATGCGCACCAAGGACGCCGTGTCGAACCATTCGGCGCCGGTGCTGTCGGCCACGCTGATCGCCTTCATCGTCATGTATTTCGCCGTGTTCGGCACCGGCGTCAGCTACATGCTGAAGCTGGTGGCCAAGGGGCCGGAGACCAGCGACGACGGCGAGCCGCCGCACGACGAGGGCCAAGCGAAGAGGCCGGCCCGTCCGCTCTCCGCTGCGCCCGACGACGTCGACCCGGCGATCAACTGAGGAGGACACACCATGGGCATCGATCTTCCTCTCCTGTGGGCCATCATCATCGCCTTCGGCCTGATGATGTACGTCATCATGGACGGCTTCGACCTCGGCATCGGCATACTCTTCCCCTTCGTGCGCGACCGTGAGGACCGCGACACCATGGTCAACAGCGTGGCGCCGGTGTGGGACGGCAACGAGACCTGGCTGGTGCTGGGCGGCGCGGCGCTGATGGCCGCCTTTCCCATCGCCTATGCCGTGGTGCTCAGCGCGCTCTACCTGCCGCTGATGCTGATGCTGGCCGGCCTCATCTGGCGCGGCGTCGCCTTCGAGTTCCGCTTCAAGGCCGACGAGAGCCACAAGCCCTTCTGGGACAAGGCGTTCATCTGGGGCTCCTACATCGCCACCGTCTCGCAGGGCGTGGCGCTGGGCGCCTTCATCAACGGCTTTCCGGTGGAGGGCGGCGCCTATGCCGGCGGCGTGTTCGACTGGCTGACGCCGTTCAGCCTGTTCACCGGGCTCGGCCTCGTCGTCGCCTACGCGCTGCTCGGCTCGACCTGGCTGGTGATGAAGACCGAGGGCGGCTTGCAGGCCCGCATGCGTCAGTTGGGCAAGCCGGTGACGGTGGCGGTGCTGGCGACCATCGTCGCCGTCAGCATCTGGACGCCGCTCGCCCACCCGGACATCGCCGGGCGCTGGTTCGCGCTGCCCAACCTCTACTACCTCGCGCCGGTGCCGGTGTGCGTGGCGCTGGTGGGCTGGTTGTTGATCCGCACGCTTGCCGCCGACACCCACGCCGCGCCCTTCGTGCTGGCGCTGGCGCTGCTGTTCCTGGGCTATTCCGGGCTGGCGATCAGCCTGTGGCCGAACATCATCCCGCCGTCGATGTCGATCTGGCAGGCCGCAGCCCCGCCGCAAAGCATGGGCTTCGCCCTGGTCGGCGCGCTGTTCATCATCCCCTTCATCCTCGGGTACACCGCGTGGTCCTACTACGTGTTCCGCGGCAAGGTGAAAGCGGGGGAGGGCTACCACTGATGGCCGGCGAGAAGACGACCAAGGGGCTGTGGTTCCGCCGCGTCGGCTGGCTGGTGGCCATCTGGGCCGGCAGCATCCTGGCGCTCGGCGTGGTGGCCATGGCCTTCCGCCTGCTGATGAACCTTGCGGGAATGAAGAGCTGAGCGGGGGGTGGGGAGGGATCTCGTCGCGAGGTCCTGCGCGTGAGGCCGCCTGAATTCGCGCGCGCTCAACGTGGACCTCGGGCGGGATGGAGCGAGATCTGGAACACCTCCGGCGAACTCTGGTTCGCCAACGTGCTCCATCTCTTTGCTCTCACGCAATTCCGGACGCAAAACCGGTATCCGCTTTTGCTGGAGTTGCCTTAGCTGGCGCGGACTTCGATCCAGGAGCGCGTCTGCTCCAGGATGTCGTCGGACAGCGCGGGATCGTCGATGGCCCGGGCGAGGATGACAGCCCCCACCATCGCCGCCCAACTGCCGATTGCCGCGCGATGCCGGTCCGTCGGGGCCGCATCCGGAAGCGCTGTCTCGATGCGGGCGATCTGTGCGCGCAGTCCTTGTGTCATGGCGGCTTTGGCGGCCGGAGTCTGGTGGCGAATGGCCGCGACGAGACCTGCCGTCGGGCAGCCGCCGGCCGCGTCGTCGCGATGGCGTGGCGCCAGGTAGGCGCGGATGAAATCGCTGAACTCGCCCTCCCCGAAACTGTCGGCGGCAAGGGCATGAGCAAGGGTCTGCGCCACCAGATCGTCCTTCGAACTGAAGTGGCCATAGAAGCCGCCATGGGTCAGGCCGGCGGCCTTCATCACTTCCGCGACGCTCACCGCATCGAACCCCTTGTCCTTGAACAGCCGGCCGGCCACGTCCAGAATCCGGCGCCGGTTTTCGGCCATCTGCTCTCGACTCACCTTCATTTCGAAGAATCTCCCGGACAGCCGTTGACATTTACATGATGGCCGTCATATTTGATCTCAATCATGATGATCGTCATGAATATAGACCCGGCCAACGAAAAGAGCAATCCGATGAGCCACGCTCCCGCAGTCCTGATTACCGGCGCCTCCACCGGCATTGGCGCCACCTACGCCGAACGCTTCGCCCGGCGCGGGCACGACCTCGTGCTGGTGGCCCGCGACGCCGCTCGCATGGAAGCGCTGGCGAGCCGCCTCCGCCAGGACTCCGGCGTGGCGATCGACATCCTCCCGGCCGACCTGACGCAGGCGTCGGACCTCGCCAGGGTCGAGACCAGACTGCGCGAGGATGCGCGCATCGGCATCCTGATCAACAATGCCGGCACGGCCATCGGCGGCAGCTTCGTCGAGCAGAGTACGGACGACATGGCCCGTCTCGTCGCGCTCAACGCCACCGCGCTCGTCCGGCTTGCCGGCGCGATCGCCCCGCGTCTTGCCGAGGCGGGCAACGGCGCCATCATCAACATCGGTTCGGTGGTCGGCCTTGCCCCCGAGTTCGGCATGACCGTCTACGGGGCGACCAAGGCCTTCGTGCTGTTCCTGTCGCAGGGGCTCGCCCTGGAACTTGGCCCGAAGGGCGTCTACGTGCAGGCGGTGCTTCCCGCCACGACCCGAACCGAGATCTGGCAGCACGTCGGCACCGACGTCGACGCCATGACCAACGTCATGGAGGTGGGCGACCTGGTGGACGCGGCGCTGGTCGGCTTCGACCGTCGCGAGCCGGTGACCATTCCCCCGCTTCACGACGACGGCCAGTGGAACGCCCTCGAGGCCGCGCGCAAGGCCATGCTCGGCAACATCGTCAACGCGCGTCCCGCCGAGCGCTATCGCTCGCCCGCCTGAGCCTGTCGCCCCATCCCGCCGGGCGCCGGGCGTCGGCCCGCCCCCGGCGGATTTCGCCCCCCTCGCGGGGCTGTCCTGCCACCCCCTTCGAGCCAGACAGAGAACACCGATGGCGACGTTTGCATCGAAAGACCAGAAGACCGCGCTCGTGACCGGGGCGTCCAGCGGCATCGGCAAGGCGGCCGCGCAAGCGTTGCGCCGGGCCGGCTATCGGGTGATCGGCACCAGCCGCAAGGCCACCCCCGGCGGCGCACTCGGCGGCGTGAGGATGATCGTCTGCGACGTGACGTCCGACGCATCCGTCACCGCCGCCGTGGCTGAGGCGCAGGCCGAACTCGGCCGGATCGATCTCGTGATCAACAATGCCGGCTACGCCGTTTCCGGCGCGGCCGAGGAAAGCTCCGTCGAGCAGGTCCGCGCTCTGTTCGACACCAACTATCTCGGGGTGGTGCGGGTGACGAACGAGGTGCTCCCGGTCATGCGCCGGCAGGGCTCCGGCAGGATCCTGAACGTCGGGTCGGTCGTCGGCCTGATTCCCGGCCCCTTCGGCGCCCACTACGCGGCAACCAAGCACGCGATCGAAGGCTATTCGGAATCGCTGGACCATGAGGTCCGGCGGTTTGGCATACGGGTCGCCGTGATTGAACCCTGGGCGACGAAGACCTCCATCGAGACCAACTCGCCCCAAGGCGATCGCCCCATCGAGGCCTATCGCGAGACCTTCGCCCGGTACCGCGCGGCGTTCGACGCGGCCATGGCCACAGGCGACACGGCGGACGACGTCGCGGCCACCATCCTGACGGCGGCCACGACCGAGGTGCCCCGGCTGCGCTACCCCTCGGGCAAGGCCGCCAGACAGACCTCCTTCGCCCGGCGCTTCCTGCCGCGCGCGCTGTTCGACCGCATTCTGCGCAAGCAGTTCAACATCGCCTGACGGAAGCGGATGAGTCCAGATCGAGCGGACGGGGTATGATCCGACACGTTTCACACCGGAGAAAAGCCGTGAAAGCCTTCGTCGTCGACACGTACAAGAAGAAGGGCGCCCTGCGCCTCGCCGACATGCCCGATCCCCGGATGGGGCCGGACGACGTTCTGGTGCGCATTCGGGCCACCGCGATCAACCTTCTCGATTCCAAGGTGAGGGACGGCGAGTTCAAGCTGTTCCTGCCCTATCGCCCGCCCTTCGTTCTCGGCCACGATCTGGCCGGAACGGTCTTGCGCGTCGGCGCCAACGTGCGGCGGTTCAAGCCGGGGGACGAGGTCTACGGCCGTCCGCGCGACCATCGGGTCGGCACCTTCGCCGAGTTGATCGCCGTCGACGCCGCCGATCTGGCCCTGAAGCCCGAACGCCTTTCCATGGAAGAGGCGGCGTCGATCCCGCTGGTCGGGCTGACCGCCTGGCAGGCGCTGGTCGAAGTCGGGAAGGTCAAGCCCGGCCAGAAGGTGTTCATCCAGGCCGGGTCCGGCGGTGTCGGCACCTTCGCCATCCAGCTCGCCAAGCATCTCGGCGCCACGGTGGCGACCACAACCAGCGCCGCCAATGCCGAACTGGTCAAGAGCCTCGGCGCCGATGTGGTGATCGACTACAGGACGCAGGATTTCGAACAACTGCTCTCCGGCTACGACCTGGTGCTGAACAGCCAGGACGCCGGGACGCTGGCAAAGTCGCTGAACGTGCTGAAACCGGGCGGCAAGCTGATCTCCATCTCCGGCCCGCCGGACGTCGCGTTCGCTAAATCCCTGGGGCTGAACGTCTTGCTGCGCTTCGTGATGCGGATGCTGAGCCGAGGCATTCTGAACAAGGCCAGAGGCCGGGGCGTCGATTACAGCTTCCTGTTCATGCGCGCCGATGGCCGGCAGTTGGCGGAGATCGCCAGGCTGATCGATGCCGGCGCCATCCGCCCGGTGGTGGACAAGGTGTTCCCCTTCGCCCAAACGGCGGAGGCCCTGGCCTATGTCGAAACCGGCCGCACCAAGGGCAAGGTCGTCGTCACCCTTGCCTGACGACCGTCTGGCCGGCAGCATCGCCGCCCTCGCGGTGTTGGCAATGGCCCTCCGCCTGCCGATGAACCTCGCGGGAATGAAGAGCTGAGCAGGGGGGTGGGGAGGGCGCGCTATATCGGCGTGGAGCCCTTTTTTGCCTGAGGTCCTCGCCTGCGCAAGGATGACAATTTATATAGATGGAACAAGCGGATAGCTGTTGCGTTCGCTTGCGGGCGTTGTGTTCCGCGTAATGGCGCTGATGAGGCAGTGGGGCTTCGCGGGTGGCTTATCCCACTGTTCCATCTATATAAATCGTCATCCTGCGCTTCAGGCGCAGGACCTCGGGCCGGAAGGGGCGGTGGGTTGATATAGGGCTCCCTGTTGCAGGGAGCTTGATATGGGCCGCTCGCTCAACCTTCCTGAGGTCCTCGCCTGCGCAAGGATGACAATTTATATAGATGGAACAATCGGATAGCGGTTGCGTTCACGTGCGGGCGTTGTGTTCCGCGTCGGGGCGTTGAGGCCGCAAGGAAGGCTTGCGGGCGGCTTATCCCACTGTTCCATCCATATAAATCGTCATCCTGCGCTTTAGGCGCGGGACCTCGGGCCGGAAGGGGCGGTGAGGTTGATATCGGGCTCCCTGTTGCAGGGAGCTTGATATGGGCCGCTCGCTCAACCTTCCTGAGGTCCTCGCCTGCGCAAGGATGACAATTTATATAGAGGGAACAATCGGATAGCGGTTGTGTTCACTTGCGGGCGTTGTGTTCCGCGTCGGGGTGTTGAAGCCGCAAGGAAGGCTTCGCGCGCCGCTTATCCCCCTGTTCCATCCATATAAATTGTCATCCTGCGCTTTAGGCGCAGGACCTCGGGCCGGAAGGGGCGGTGAGGTTGATATCGGGCTCCCTGTTGCAGAGAGCTTCATATGGGCCGCTTGCTCAACCTTCCTGAGGTACACCTTGAATTCGCGCGCGAATTCAAGCGGCCTTCGCCAGGATGACGATTTATATAGATGGAACAAATGGATAGCGGGGTGCGGGCGTACCGGGCAAATTCCCGGGTACCCTTGCTCCGGGCGCATCGACGGCGAAGGGCCGCCTTGTTGGGGCGGCCCTTGCAGGGGTGGTGTCGTTCCGAAGTTGAACTCTCTCAGCGGACCGAGCGGATCATGGCGATCAGGATGACGCCGATGATGGCGACGACGGCGACCGTGGGGAAGATCATCTGGTAGCCGATGGCCGAGATGGCGATGGCGGCGATGGCCGGCCCGAGGATCTGGCCGCCGGTGTTGGCGAGGTTGAGCACGCCGAGGTCCTTGGCCGCCGTGGCGGCGTTGGGCAGCACCTCGACGTTGAGCGCCTGATCCACCGAGTTGAAGATGCCGCTGCCGATGCCGGCGATCAGCGCGTAGACCAGCATGGTCCAGGGCGCGGTGGAGAAGAAGGGCACCAGCGCGCCGACGGCGACCATCAGCCCGGCGAGCGCCACCGGGCCCTTGCGGCGGCCGATCCTGTCGGAGATCGGGCCGGCCACCAGCGCCATGGCCAGAGCCGTGACCATCAGGATGATGGAGATCAGCTCGATCTGCCGGCCGACGTCCCCCTCGGCCACCTTCAGGTAGTCGGTGAGGATGAACAGCTGGTAGCCCTGGATGGCGAAGGTGGCGGTGGTGATCATCAGCTTGCCGAACAGGGCGAGGTAGTAGTCGCGGGCGTTGCGGCGGGGAATGGAGAAGTTGTCGAGGATCATGTCGCGGTCGAGGACGCGCCTCGGCATCGACCGGCTGGAGGCCTCGCGCATGATCAGCGCCGCGATCGGCCCGGAGAGCAGGATCAGCACCGCCATGGAGACGAAGCCGGTCATCAGGTCGCCGAGGAAGCGGGCGTTGAAATACTGCCCGCCGTAGAGGCCGAGGGTGAAGCCGAAGGCGTAGATCGACGAGATGGTGCCGCGGTGGGCCGGGGCGATCCGGTCGGAGATCACCGCCAGCAGCGGCGCGACGATGGCGTTGAGGAACACCTGGAAGATGCACCACTCGACGAGCAGCAGACCGACGCTGTCGGCCTTGCCCATGAACACCAGCATCACGGCCGAGCCGACGGAGCCGCCGATCAGCCAGGGCGTGCGGCGGCCGAGGCGCGAGCGGGTGAGATCGGAGAGGGCGCCGATCAGGATGTTGGCGACGGTGGCGACCACCATGGCCGCGACCGACAGCATGGCGATGATGTTGGCCTTGTTGCCGGGGTCGATGATGGCGACGCGCGCCGGCAGCAGCACGGTGGCGGTGCCGAAATAGGGCCCGAGCCACAAGAGCACGCCGACGCAGAGCGCGATGCCGAGACGATAGGGAACCTTCGGCTGGTCGGCATCGCCGATGGCGGCCGACCAGGGCAGAGCGGTTTCGCCCTGGGACGAGGGGACAGAGGTCATGGGAAATCTCCGAGGGGATCGACCACGCCGCCGGGGACTCAGGGTGTGAGGCCCCGGCGGCGGGCGGCCTGGCAAATGGGGGGGGTCAGTTGCCGGCGATCTTGCCAGTGACGTTGCCAGTGACGTTGCCAGTGACGTTGATGGTGGCGGACAGGCGATCGGGATCGCCCCAGAAGCCGGCGGCCTCGACGCGGATGAGGCCCGGGGCGACGCGGACGCGGCGGGCGGCGGCGTCCCAGCGGCCGAGCGGCAGCAGCGAGGCCGTCACCTCGACGGTCTTCCGCTCGCCGGGGGCGAGAGCCACCACGGCAAAGCCGAGCAGCTCGCGCTCGTCGGCCCGGTCGCCGTCGCGGCGCGCGCCGTAGACCTGCTCCACGTGGTGGCCGGCCATGGCCCCGGCATTGGCGACCGAGACGCGAAGCTTGAGCGCGTCGCCGCCGGCCGGGTCGACCTGCATGTCGGACAGGCGGAAGGCCGAGTAGGACAGGCCGAAGCCGAGCGGGTAGTCGGCCTCGACGCCGGTCTTCTGCATCAGGCGGTGGCTGTACCAGTGGTCGTAGGTGATCGCCTTGGCGTCGCGGTCGAAGACGGGCGTGTCCTTCGCATCGGCCGGGATGGGGTAGGGCAGGCGGCCGCTGGGGTTGCGCTTGCCGAACAGCACGTCGGCCAGCGCGTGGCCGCCCTCCATGCCGGCGTACCAGCCGATGAGGATGGCCGGCACCAGATCCTTCCAATCGTGGACGATGACGGCGCCGGCCGTCTCGATCACCACGACGGTGCGCGGATTGACGGCGGCGACGGCCTTGATCAGCGCCACGTCCTCCGGCAGCAGCTCCAGCGACAGGCGATCGCCGCCGGCCTTGCCGCCACCCACCACGCTGGTGCCGCCGCCGAGGGCTGCGAGCACCTTGTCGCGCAGGCGGCCTTCCGCCTCGGTCTGCGCCTTGGGGTAGAGGGCCAGGAGATCGGCGCGGCTGGCCACCGAGCCGTCGACGAACTCGCCCTCGTCGGCCGAGGTGTAGCCGACGACGACCACGGCCGCCTCGGCCTTGGCGGCCAGCGCGGCGGCCTTGGCCGGATCGCCGCTGGCGTCGGAGTGGAGCGCGACGGAGGTGCCGTCGAGCGCCTTGGCAAGGCCGGCGAGCGGGGTGACGACATGGGGCGCGCGCACCGACGACGAACCGAGGTCGCCGGTGTTGGCGGTGTCGCAGAGCCGGCCGACGACGGCGAGCGAGGCGAGCGTTTTCGGATCGAGCGGCAGCACCGGGGCGGCGCCGACCTTTTCGTTGCGCAACAGCACCATGGCGCGGCCGGCCGCCTCGCGGGCGAGGGCGACGTGATCGGCGGAGGCGACCACCGACGGCGTGGGCTCGGCGGCGTCGCGCTCAGCGTAATAGCGCAGCTGCGTCTTCAGGATGCGCAGGCCGGCGCGTTCGACGTCGGCCCAGGAGCACTTGCCGCTGTCGAGGTCGCCCGGCAGGCGTTCGCCGCGCTGCTGGCGCATCGGCGCCTCGACGTCGAGGCCGGCGACCAGCGCCTTGCCGCCGTCGCGCATGCCCCAGATGAAGTCGGTGATGACGAAGCCTTCGAAGTGCCAGGTGTCGCGCAGCGTCCTGGTCAGGAGGTCGGCATTCTGGCCGGCCCAGGTGCCGTTGACCGAGTTGTAGGAGCTCATCACCGCGAAGGCGCCTTCATCGATGACGCGCTTGAAGTGCGGCAGGAAGGTCTCGTGCAGGTCGGCCTCGCCGATGGTGACGTCGACCGAGAAGCGGGCGTTCTCCATGCTGTTGAGCGCGAAGTGCTTGGCGCAGGCCATGGCGTGGTGCTGGATGCCGCGCGTCAGCGCCGCGCCCATCTCGCCGAGGATCACCGGCTGGTCGGAGTAGGTCTCCTGCACCCGGCCCCAGGCCGGATGGCGCGGCAGGTTGATGCAGACGCCGCCGAAGAAGTTGGCGCCGAGGGCGCGGATTTCCCGGCCGATCACCTCGCCGACCTGTTCTTCCAGCTCGACATCCCAGGTGGCGCCGCGCGCCATGGAGACGGGGAAGCAGGTGGAGCGGCCGAGAACCGAGCCGCGCGGACCGTCGGCGAAGCGCACGCCGGGAACGCCCAGCCGGTCCACCGCGCCCATGACGTAGGGGTAGACGTTGTAGCCGTCCTCGACCAGGCTCAGCATGCCCTCCCAGAAGGGCTGGTCGCCGTCGAGCAGGCCGAGGCGCTCGTCGGTGGTCATGCGGGCATAGAGCGCGCGGGCTTCGCCATCGGGATTGGCGCCTTTGCGCACCCGGTCGACGGCCTGGGTGAAGGTGTCTTGGGTGAAGGCTTCCGGCTCCGGCGACGCAGCAGCGGGCGCCGCCTCCGTGTGGTGGCGGGTAAGGGTCATTCTGGTCCTCCCTCGAGTAACGCGATGCGCCTTACTTAATACATACTAGGTATTCTGTAAAGCTAGGGAGTGACGCTGACGGAGGCGAAAAAGATGTGCTATAAGAAGGCCATCCGTGAATTTACGAAGAGAGTTGATTCCCTTGGCCCGCGACCTTTCACCCCCGCCCCGCCTGACGCGCGAGCGCAAATCGGCCGACGAGCGCCGCTCGCAGATCATCGAGGCGGCGACCCAGCTGATTGCCGAGCGCGGCTTCTGGGGGGTGACGCTGAGGGATGCCGCCGTGCTCTGCGGCATCACCGAGGCGGGCGTGCTGCATCACTTCCAGAACAAGGCGCGTCTTCTGATCGCCGTGCTGGAGTATCGCGACGAGGCCGACTTCCAGGCGCTGGCCGGCCTTCTGGGCCTGAACCGGGCCGACATCGACCTCGACCCGCTGCCGGTGACGCTGCGCCAGCTCTGCACCGCGCTGATCCGCCGCAACGCCGGCCAGCCGGAAATCGTCCGCCTCTACAGCGTGCTCAACGCCGAGTCGCTGGAGCCGACCCACCCCGCCCACGCCTATTTCCAAGACCGCGAAGACATGGCGCTGGGGCTGTTCGCCCGGTCGATCCGCGGCGTCGACAACGCCGAGCACGTGGCGCGGCACGTGCTGGCCATGATGGACGGGCTGCAACTGCGCTGGCTGCGCAAGCCCGACCGGATCGACCTCCAGGACGAATGGAACAGCCTGTTCGACCTCGCCTTCGCCCACCTGGATCCGGGCCGGTAGGGCGGCGATATCGGCCGCGTTCCACCTTCCCGAGGCCACCGCTTTCGCAAGGGGCCTCTGGAAAGGGATGGGAGACGGCGGCCTGTCGGCTTGCCGTTTCCCTTCGCTACTTCGCCGCCGGGGGCGTGGCTTCGGGGCGGAACTCCGTTTCGATGGCTATGTCGACCTCGTCGCCGAGGGCGGGGAGGGCGAAGGTGAGGCCCCAGTCGGAGCGCTTGATGCGCATGTGGCCGGAAAAGCCGAGCTTGGCGATCTTTTCGATCGGGTGTTCGGCCATGGAGCCGTTGAAGGTGACCTCCATGACGGCGGGGCGGGTTTTGCCGCGCAGGGTCAGCTGGCCGAACACCCGGCCGGCGTTTTCGCCCTCCACCACGATGCGTTCGGAGAGGAAGCCGATCGGACTGCCGGCCAGGAAATCGGCGCCGGAGCCGATCTTGGCGTCGAAGTCCTCCACCTCGGGGACGGGGAAGTCGGTGCGGACCTGACGCGGGTCGATCTCGACGGCGAGCGTCGATCGTGCGGGATCGTCGCGGTTCCAGTCGAGGCGGGCCTTGGCGCCGACGAAGCGGGCCGTGTAGCGCGAGAGGCCGAAATGGTCGATGCGCCAGGTGACGCTGGTGTGGGCGCCATCCTGTTCGTAGCGGCCGCTCGGCGCGGGGGCGGGGGCGGGGGAGTCTGGCGCGGCGAGCGCCAGGGTGGGGCAGGCGAAGAGAGCCGTGGCGAGCGTCAGTCTGGCAAGCATGGTCGATCTCGTGGGACAGGAGGGGAAGGAAGCCGGGGCCGCCGGCGAAGGCGCTCGGCGGCTCATGCGGCGAGACCGACGCTGAGGCGGAGGGCCTGGAAATCCGCCTCGGTCAGCGATGGGCGGATGGCGAACTCGACCACGGCGGCGAACACCTCGCGCGGCATCGCCTGGAGCATGCCGCCCACCAGCGCGGCGCGCTGATCGGGGTTCATGGCCGGCAGCATGATGCGGGTGAAGGCCATGTTCTCCTCGGGCGGCAGCGAGGCGATGATGCGCATCTCGATGGCCAGCAGCTCCTCATCGGTGAAATGCCGCCAGAGCAGCGGGGCGGTGACGGTTTCCTCCTCGTGCATGTGGGCGAAATCGTCGGCGATGTAGGCGGCGAAGGCGAGGTAGAGCGCGCGGCCGGCTTCGGCGCGGTGGGCGGCCGGGGCCGTTTCGACGGCGACGATGCCGCTTTCGAGGGCGGCGAAGGCGGCGCGGTGATCGTCGTGTTGCGCGTCGACGAGGTCGGTGGCGATGCCGCGCCCGTTCAGCGCCGCGTGGATCTCGCCGTCCTCGTGGCGGACGTGGGCAGCGGCCAGGGCGAGGAGCCGGCGGATGTCGGCGAGCAGCTTGTCGGTGGCCGCGGCGTCGGCGAAGTCGTTGGCGCCCAGGCGGGACAGAAGAAGGCACTCGGTGCGGCGAAGCCCCTTGTGAATGTTGCCGTAGATGTCGTAGCGGCCGTCCAGCGCGGGAACGCGGCCGAGAAGGTCTGCATGGGTCATGATGATCTCGATGATCTCCGGGATTGCTCGATGCCGCGCTCCTGTCGGGCGGCGAGGCGAGGCAATACAGCCGCCCCCCGGACGGGCTTCCTAAAAGCTTGCTAAGGGCGGCGCCGGATTCCTAAATGTTTCCTACCGTCCGCCGCCCGCGTGTGCCGGCGCCGCAGGCGTGCTAAAAGACTGACGGTTCCCCCGACCTGACCGGAAAATCTCCCATGCTCGAGGACGATGTCGCCGCCTTTCTTTCCGGCAACGTCATGATGATCGCCGCCACGCGCGACGCGGCGATGCGGCCGCACATCGGCCGGGGGTGCGGCGCCGCCTTCGATCCCGATGTCGGCGACCTCACCTTGCTGACCTCGTCCACCCAGTGGCCCGGGTTTTTTGCCAACGCCACGAGCGGCGCGCCCATCGCCATGACGGTCTGCCAGCCGGACACCTACAAGTGCCTGCAGGTGAAGGGGCAGATCGTCGGCGTCAGCCAGGCGACGGATGAGCAGAAGGCGCGCGCCCAGCGCTACCTCGACACCATGCTGTCGATCATGGCCGGCCTCGGCGTCAGCCGGTTGCAGCTTTCGACGGTGTTTTCCAACGCCGACCTCGTCGCCATCCGCTTCTGGCCGGTGGACCTGTTCATCCAGACGCCCGGCCCGGAGGCCGGCGAGCGGATGCGGAGGGAGGCATGACGGCCGTTCCGCTGGAGGCCCTGCGCGACAGCTTCGAGGGCATCATGCCCTCGGTGATCGCCACCACCGACGCCTCGGGCATGCCCAACGTCTCCTACCTGTCGCACGTCCACTATGTCGACGGCGACCACGTGGCGCTGTCCAACCAGTTCTTCTCCAAGACCGCCGCCAACGTGCGCCTCACCGGGCGGGCGACGGTGGTGGTGCTGGACGGGCGCACCAGCCTGCAGCACTGCCTCGACCTGACGTTCGAAAGCTCCGCCCAGTCCGGCCCGATCTTCGAGCGCATCGCAGCGCAGCTCGACGTGATGGCCAGCCTCCAGGGCAAGTCGCACATGCTGAAGCTCAGGGCGGTCGACATCTACCGGGTGGAGGACTGCCGGCGCATCGAGCCGGTCGCCCCGCTGGAAAGCCCGCCGGCGCGCCCCGAGGTGGGGCGCGACCTGCTCGCCCAGGCGGCCGCCGCCACCGGGGAGCTGACGCGCATTGCCGATGCCGAGGTTCTGCTCGACCGGACGCTGGAGCTGCTGGAGGAGCGCTGCGGTTTTCGCCACTCGATGATCCTTCTGGCCGACGGCGACGGACGCAAGCTGACGACGGTGGCGAGCCACGGCTATCCGCACTACGGCTTCGGCGCCGAGATCGCCTTCGGCGAGGGCATCATCGGCGTCGCCGCCGAGCGCTGCCTCACCGTGCGCATTGCCGACATGCGGCGCGGCCAGCGCTATGCCTCGGCGGTGGCGCTGGCCAGCGGCCTGTCGCGGGACGACATCCCCCTGCCGGCCATCGCCGAGCCGCAGTGCCAGATGGCCGTGCCGCTGATGGCCGGCGGGCGGCTGTCCGGGGTGATCTTCGCCGAGTCCGAGGAGAGCTTCGCCTTTTCCCATGCCGACGAGGCGGCGCTGGAGATCATCGCCCGCCAGATGGCGGCGAGCCTCGCCCTGTTCGAGCTGACCGACGCCATGGGGGAAACCGGCATGCGCGGCGCGGCGGCGCACGGGCCGGCGCGGGCCGAGGAAGCCTTCAGCTTCCAGTTCTTCCCGCGCGACGGCGGCGTGTTCATCGACAACGACTACGTCATTCGCGGCGTGCCGGGGCGGCTGCTCTATCATTTCGTGCGCAGCTACGTGGAAACCGGTCGCTCGGACTTCTCCAACCGCGAGATCCGCCGCGACCGCACGTTCAACCTGCCCGACTTCAAGGACAACCTCGAAACGCGCCTGATCCTGCTGCGCCGCAGGCTGGAAGAACGCGGCGGCCCGGTGCGCATCCTCCGCCCCGAACGAGGGCAGATCCGGCTGGTGATCGACGGCGCGCCGGAGATCCGGGTGGTGGAGACGTAGGGGGATGGGGGAGAGGGGGCGCGATAGGGGGCTCCGGCCTCCATCATGGTGTCCTCCTCTGCGAAAGCAGAGGATCTCGGGCAGGAAGGGGCCGCGAGGGGGATATCGGGCTCCGGTGATGTTGTGGGGAGCGTGATAGTGGCCGAGGTGCGTTCTCGTCCTGAGGTCCCCGCCTTCGCGGGGATGACAGGAAAATGATATGAAACAAGGAGATGCGTTGCGTTTCCGTTGCGTTTTCGGTGATCGGAAGGGGCTCCCGTTCCTATCATATTGTCATCCTTGCGAAAGCGAGGACCTCGGGCAGGAAAGGGCGGTGAGGTTCATATAGGTCGCCCGTGGTTCATGGAGCTTGATAGGGGCCGAGGTACGTTCTCGTCCTGAGGTCCTGCGCCTAAAGCGCAGGATGACGGTTAATTGATATAAAACAAAGAGATAAGTCGCGTTTCCGGTGCGTTTCACTTGCGTTTTCGGTGACCAGAAAGGGCTCCCGCTCCCATCAATCTCCCGTCATCCTGGCGAAGGCCGCTTGAAATCGCGCGCGAATTCAGGGTGTACCTCAGGCAGGAAGGGGCGATGTGGGTGATATCGGGCTCCCTAACGCAGTGGTTGCCTCACCCCCGCATTTTCGCGAAGCTTGCCCCATGAATCCGGGTTGGGTCTATATCGTCACCAACAAGCCGCGGGGCGTGCTCTATGTCGGCGTCACCTCCGATCTGGAGGGGCGCATATGGGAGCATCGCAACCACGTCTATTGCGGGTTCACCGACAGCTACAACTGCACGCGGCTGGTCTGGTACGAGGACTATGACGAGATCACCGACGCCATCGCGCGCGAAAAGCAGGTGAAGCACTGGAAACGCGAGTGGAAGATCAAGGCGATCGAGGAGATGAACCCAGGGTTGGAGGATCTCTTCGAGACGATCATGTGGTGATGGGAGACCTATATCGGCGTTGCGCCTCTTCCTGCCTGAGGTCCTCGCCTGCGCAAGGATGACAGCTTTATATAGAGGGGGCACCGGGATAAGCCAGCTCGCAGGGCTCCCACACGGCATCACCGCCACGATGCGGAACACACCGCTCGCAAGTACATGCACCTCGCTATCCGTTTGTATCTTATATATAAATTGTCATCCTTGCGCAGGCGAGGACCTCAGGCAGAAAAGGGCGAGGGGTTGATATCACGCTCCTCTTTTCCCTCGCAGCCGCCGTCCCCCTCAACCCATCCCGCTCCCCGGAAATGGATAGTTTTCCGGATCTGTCGTATGATGTTTTTGCCTAGACATCATACTCGACTCGGTTTTAAGGTTCCCTCGCATTCCGGTTTGCTCGATGTGCAACGACCGCGTCCCCGACGCGAGCGAGGAGTATTGCCGTGTCTTTTCGTGCCTGCCTTTCCGCCGTTCTGGCGACGTCCGCCCTGGTGGCGTTTCAGCCTGCCGCCAGCCTTGCCGCGCCGAGGACGGAGCTGGTGCTGGCCATCGGCGGCGAGCCGGATGACGGCTACGATCCGGTGCTCGGCTGGGGGCGCTATGGGCATCCGTTGTTCCAGTCGACGCTGCTGACGCGCGAGGCGGATCTTTCTACGTCGCCGGATCTCGCCACGGCCTGGACGCTGAGCGACGACCGGCTGACCTGGACGATCAAGATCCGCCAGGGCGTGAAATTCTCCGATGGCACGCCGCTGACCGCTCGGGACGTCGCCTTCACCTTCACCGAGACGGCCAGGTCGGGCGGCGCCGTCGATCTCACGGCGATGGAAAGCGCCACCGCCACCGACGACACGACGGTGACGATCACGCTCCGGAAGCCGTGGATCACCTTCATCGAGAACTTCTATGCGCTGGGCATCGTGCCGGCCGCCGGCCATGGCGCCGACTATGCCCGCAAGCCGATCGGCTCCGGCCCGTTCCGCATGGTGTCCTGGAGCCAGGGCGAGCAGCTGATCGTCGAGGCCAACCCGTTCTACTACGGGAAGAAATCGCCCTTCACCCGCATCAC
The DNA here is from genome assembly GCF_950100655.1 of Pleomorphomonas sp. T1.2MG-36. NCBI lineage: Bacteria > Pseudomonadati > Pseudomonadota > Alphaproteobacteria > Hyphomicrobiales > Pleomorphomonadaceae > Pleomorphomonas > Pleomorphomonas sp. T1.2MG-36. Next base: position 23,320 of record NZ_CATNLY010000006.1, on the reverse strand, counting down.
CTTCCTGTTCACCGGCGAGGACACCTCGCTGGCCGCCGCCAATGCCGGCAAGGTGGACATGGTGTCGGTGCCGGCAACCCTGGCCGACGCGCTGCCGACCGGCTTCAAGGCGGTGGTGGCCGATACGGTCGACAATCGCGGCCTCGTCTTCCCGATGGTGCCCGACGAGGGCAAGACGGACGCCAGGGGCTACCCGATCGGCAACGACGTGACCGCCGACATCGCCATCCGCAAGGCGATCAACCTCGGCATCGACCGGCAAGCGCTGGTCGACGCGGTGCTGCTGGGACACGGCACGCCCGCCTATGGCCCGGCCGACGACCTGCCGTGGTCCAACCCGGAGGCAAGGGTGAGCGAGGACGTGGACGCGGCCAAGGCGCTGCTCGATGCGGCGGGCTGGGTGCCGGGGGCGGACGGCGTTCGCGTCAAGGACGGTCTGCGCGCCGCCTTCCCGGTGATCTACCCCTCGACCGACAGCGTGCGGCAGGGCCTTGCCGTCATGTTGGCCGAGCAGACGAAAGCCCTGGGCATCGAGATCACGCCCAAGGGCGACACGTGGGACGGCATCGAGCGGGCGATGCATTCGACACCGGTGCTGTTCGGCTGGGGCAGCCACAGCCCGGAAGAGGTCTACAGCCTCTACCAGAGCGGCTTCGCCGGCATCGCCTACTACAACGCCGGCTACTATGGGAATGCCGCCGTCGACGGCCATTTCGCCAAGGCGCAGGCGGCGGAGAGCCTGGAGGCGTCCTACCCCTTCTGGCAGCAGGCCGAATGGGACGGCGAGACCGGCTTTTCGGCCAAGGGCGACGCCGCCTCGGCCTGGATGGTCAACCTCGACCACGTCTATTTCGTCGGCGCCTGCCTCGACATCGGCCAGACGCAGATCGAGCCGCACGGCCACGGCTGGCCCGTGACGGCAACGCTGCAAACCTGGAAATGGACCTGCCAATAACATGTCCGTCTGGCTGAGATTTGTCGCGACCCGCTGTCTCCGGCTGGCCTTGTTGCTGGCCGGGGTGGCGGTGGTCGCTTTCGCGCTGGCCAAGCTGTCGCCGGTCGATCCGGTCACCGCCTATCTCGGCCCCGCCATCGCCAAGGTCGGCCCCGAGCAGCGGGCGTTGATCGCCGCCCGCTGGGGGCTCGACCAGCCGGTGACGGTGCAGTTCCTCCATTGGCTCTCCAACCTCGTCTCCGGCGATTTCGGCTGGAGCGCCACCTACAACGCGCCGGTGGCCGAGGTGATCGGCAGCCGCGTCGCCGCCTCGGCGGCGCTGATGGGGCTGGCCTGGCTCGCCTCCGGCGTCATCGGCTTCGGGCTTGGCGTCACCGCCGCCACCTTCCAGGGCGGCTGGTGCGACAGGATCATTCGCGTCTACGCCTATGTGCTGGCGTCGACGCCGACCTTCTGGATCGCCATCCTCTTGCTGATGGGCTTCTCGGTGGCGCTGGGCTGGACGCCGGTGTGCTGCGCCGCGCCGATCGGCCTCTTGCCGGACGAGGCGACGCTGTTGCAGCGCCTCCATCACCTGATCCTGCCGCTGGTGGCGCTGTCCATCCTCGGCATATCGCAGATCGCGCTGCACACCCGCGCCAAGATGATCGACATCCTCGCCTCGGATTTCGCCACCTACGCCCGGGCGCAGGGGGCGAGCCGCCTCGACGTGGCGCTGCGCCACGGCGCGCGCAATGCGGCGCTGCCGGCCATCACCGTGCTGTTCGCCTCGCTGGGCGAGTTGTTCGGCGGCTCCATCCTGGCCGAGCAGGTGTTCGCCTATCCCGGCCTCGGCAGCGCCACCATCGCCGCCGGGGTGCGCGGCGACGTGCCGCTGCTGCTGGCCATCGCCATGGGTACGACGCTGGTGGTGTCGCTGGGCAACACCATCGCCGATATCCTCTACGTGGTGGCCGATCCGCGCATCGACATCGCCGCCGGCGCGCCCCTCCGGGAGATCGGACCATGACCGCCGTCGCCGACGCCTGTTGCGTCACCCCCGCCCCGCGCTTCGGCACGCGCAAGGCGGTGCTGATCGTCGCCGCCCTGGCCGCCGCCGGGCTCGCCGCCGTCATCGTCTTCGCCCTGGTGTCGGGCGATGCCGGCGTCGTCACCAACTTCCGGGCGCGGCTCGCCGCCCCGTCGCTCTTCCACCCCTTCGGCACCGACGCGCTCGGCCGCGACATGCTGGCGCGCACGCTGAAGGGCCTGGCGCTTTCCTTCCGCGTCGGCCTGTTCGCGGCGACGGCCTCGACCGTCATCGCCCTGGTGCTGGCGCTGGTGGCGGCCGGCGGGCCGCGCTGGGCCGACGCCATCGTCGCCTATCTCGTCGACATGACCATGGGCCTGCCGCATCTGGTGCTGCTCATCCTGATCTCCTTCGCCTTCGGCGGCGGCGCCAACGCGGTGATCGTCGCCGTGGCGCTCACCCACTGGCCGCGCCTCACCCGCATTCTGCGCGCCGAGATCCTGCAACTGCGGCAGGCCGAATACGTGACGATCTCGCGCAATTTCGGCAAGTCGCCGCTCCACATCGCCCGCCATCACTTCGCGCCGCACCTCGTGCCGCAGATGCTGGTGGGGCTGGTGCTGATGTTCCCGCACGCCATCCTGCACGAGGCGGGGCTGACCTTCCTCGGCTTCGGCATCGAGCCGACGACGCCGGCCATCGGCGTGCTGCTGTCGGAAAGCCTCAGGTACCTCACCGCCGGCAAGTGGTGGCTGGGCCTGTTCCCCGGCTTGGCGCTGCTGCTTGCAGTGCTGGCCTTCGACGCCATCGGCAATGGCCTCCGCACCCTGACCGACCCGCGTGGGAGCCAGTCATGACGCTTCTTTCCGTCGACCGCCTGACGGTCGCCTTCCGCCGCTACCAGGGCCTGATGGGCGAGGTCGACATCGGCTGCCTCTCGGACCTGACGCTGGAGGTGGCGCGCGGCGAGATGGTGGCGGTGTTCGGCGCCTCGGGGGCGGGCAAGAGCCTGTTCGCCCACGCCGTGCTCGGCCTGCTGCCGCCAAACGCCGTGGTCACCGGCTCGATCCGTTTTTCGGGCGAGCGTCTCGACGCGGCGCGCATCGCCCAGCTCAGGGGGCGGCGCATCGCCCTGGTGCCGCAGTCGCTCAGCCATCTCGATCCGCTGGCGACCGTGGGCCGACAGATCGGCTGGGCGGCGAAGCGGGTGGGGCGCAAAGGCTTCACGCGGGAGGACGCGGTGGCGGCGCTCAACCGCTTCGGGCTCGACGAGCTGTTCCTCGACAGCTACCCGCACACGCTGTCCGGCGGCATGGCGCGACGGGTGATGCTGGCCATCGCCTCGGTGGGCGACCCCGACCTCGTCATCGCCGACGAGCCGACCAACGGGCTCGATCCGGTCAATGCCGAGAAGGTGTTCGGTTTCCTGCGCGGCTTTGCCGACGACGGCAAGGGCGTGGTGGTGATCAGCCACGATCTGGCGGCGGCGGTGGCCTCGGCCGACCGGGTGGCGGTGCTGCGCGACGGGGCGCTGGTGGCGACCGAGCAGGCCGCGACCTTCATGCGCAACGGCGGCGAGGGGCTGACGCCCTACGCGCGGGCGCTGTGGGGGGCGCTGCCGCAACATGCGTTCAGAGCCTGACCCGCAGTTCTACTGGGCCGGGCACCTAGCTTCGTCTTCTGCGCTTCCGGTGCTCACGAACCTCAAGTTCGCTCCGCTCCGGTTCTCGAATCCATCGCTATCTGCCTCGGCCCAGCGAACTTCGGGCCAGGCTCTCACGGAGGCCGGTTCATGCTTGAGGCGCGCGACATCTCCTTCCGCTACGGCCGGCGCGATCCGCTGGTCGTGCAGGGCTTCGACCTCGCCATCGGCCCCGGCGAGGTGGTGGGCCTTGCCGGCCCGTCGGGGCGCGGCAAGTCGACCATCGGCCGGCTGCTCGCCGGCCATCTCCGCCCGACGGCCGGCGCGGTGACGGTGGATGGCGCTCCGGCGCCGGAGCGCTGCTTCAACCCGGTGCAGCTCCTGTCGCAAAGCCCGGTGTTCGCCGTCAATCCGCGCTGGACGGTGGGGCGGATCGTCGGCGAGGCATGGACGCCCGACACGGAGACCGTGCAGGCCCTCGGCGTCCGCCGCGCCTGGTTCGACCGCTACCCGCACGAACTCTCCGGCGGCGAGTTGCAGCGCCTCACCATCCTGCGCGCCCTGGCGCCGGATTTGCGCTACCTCGTCGCCGACGAAATCACCTCCATGCTCGACCCGCTGGCCCAGGCCGAGATCTGGAAAGCGCTGCTCGGGGTGGTGAAGCAGCGCGCCATCGGCCTCCTCGCCATCAGCCACGACGCGCACCTGTTGGGGCGGGTGGCGGACAGGGTGGTGGGGGTTTGAGGGGAGGGTGATATCGGGCTCCCTTGGTTCGGGGAGCATGATATGGGCCGGGGAGCGATCTCGTCCTGAGGTCCACCTTGAATTCGCATGCGAATTCAAGCGGCCTTCGCGAGGATGACAGTTAAGTGATATGAAACAAGGAGATGCGTGGCGTTTCCGGTGCGCTTTCGCTGCGCTTCTGGTGCGTTTCCGGCGCGCTTTCGGCGACCAGAAAGGGCTCCCGCTCCCATCATGCTGTCATCCTTGCGCAGGCGAGGACCTCAGGCAGGAAGAGGTGCTGAGGGAGATATCGGGCTCCCCTGTTTCAGGGAGCTTGATAGGAGCTGAGGAGATATCTCGTCCCGAGGTCCCCGCCTTCGCGGGGATGACAATTTATTGATATGAAACAAATAGTTGCGGTGCGCTTCTGATGCGTTTTCGTCGTGCTTTCGGCGACCAGAAAGGGCTCCCGCTTCTATCATGCTGTCATCCTTGCGCAGGCGAGGACCTCAGGCAGGAAGGGGCGCAACGCCGATATCGGGCTCCCGTTTCTATCACGCTGTCATCCTTGCGCAGGCCAGAACCTCAGGCAGGAAGAGGTGCTGAGGGAGATATCGGGCTCGCTTGTTTCAGGGAGCTTGATATGGGCCGAGGAGATATCTCGTCCTGAGGTCCACCTTGAATTCGCATGCGAATTCAAGCGGCCTTCGCGGGGATGACGGTTAAGTGATATAAAACAAGGAGTTGCGTCAGCTCGCTCGGCGGCCTGTCCGCAAGCGAAAAGGGCGCGACCCCTCGGCCGCGCCCTTTGCCTTGTCTGCGATTGCCCCTTACGCGGCCCGGATCGTCGCCAGGAACCGCGTCATTTCCTCGGCGAGGGCTTGCGACTGGGTGGAGAGGTCGCCGGCCAGGGCGTTGACGCGGCCGGCGGCGTCGCCGACGTTCTGGGTGGTGGCGGCCACCGTGGAGATGTTGGCGGTGACTTCCGCCGTGCCGGCGGAGGCCTGGGAGACGTTGCGGACGATCTCGTGGGTGGCGGCGCCCTGCTGCTCGACGGCGGCGGCGATGGCCGAGGAGTAGTCGCTCATCGACTGGATGGTGCCGGCGATGGAGCCGATGGCCGTCACGGCGCGGTCGGTCGACGACTGGATGGCGCCGATCTGGTCGGAGATGTCGGCGGTGGCCTTGGCGGTCTGCGTCGCCAGCTCCTTCACCTCGGCGGCGACCACGGCGAAGCCGCGCCCCGCTTCGCCCGCCCGCGCCGCCTCGATGGTGGCGTTGAGCGCCAACAGGTTGGTCTGGCCGGCGATGTTGGAGATGAAGGCGATGATGTCGTTGATCTTGCTGGCGGCGTGCGACAGCTCCTGCACAATGCCGGCGGTGCTGTTGGCCTCGGTGACGGCGGTCTGCGAAATCTCCACCGACTGGGCCACCTGACGGCCGATCTCGCCGACCGAACTCGACAGCTCCTCGGCGGCGGCCGAGACGACGGCGACGTTGGCCGAGGCCTGTTCGGCGGCGGCGGCCACGGTGTTCGACCGGCCGGCGGTGTCCTCGACGTTGGCGGCGAGGTCGCGGGCCGACAGGCTGAGCGTTTCCGAGGCGTGGCCGACGGCGCTGACGATGCCGCCGACGGTGGCCTCGAACATGTCGGCGAGACGGGCCATCTCCTGCCGGCGCTGCTGCTGGCGGGTGGCCTCGTCGCGGGCGGCTTCCTCTTCCATGGCGCGGTTGCGCGACAGCGAGGTCTTGAACACCTCGACGGAGGCGGCCATGGCGCCCATCTCGTCGCGGCCGCCGATGCCGGGGATGGCGGTGTCGAGGTCGCCCTGGGCGATGCGGCCGATGGCACCGGTCATGTCGGAGAGCGGGCGGATGACGCGGCGGCGCACCACCCAGAGCACGGCGGCCGAGCCGACGAGCGCGGCCAGCAGCGAGCCGAGCGACACCCAGAGATTGGAGCGGTTGGTGGCGATGGAGGCGGCGAGCGCGTCGGCGGCGACGTCGAAGGCGGCGTCGCGCAGGGCGATCACCTTCTCCCACATGGCCACGGTGCGGCCGCGATAGCCGGCGCCGTCATAGGGGAACTTGCCGTCGGCAAAGCCCGGCTCCACCTCGGCGCGGATGCCGGCGAAATAGTCGACGTAGCCGCTCTTGGTCTCAGTGAGGGCGGCCTTGAAGGAGGCCGGCGTGTCCTCGAGGCCGTCGAGCGCGGCGAGCGAGGCCCAGATCTGGTCGGTGGGGCCGCGCAGCAGCGCGAGGTCGACCTGCTGCTCGGGGCCGACCGGCTTGGCGGCGGCGACCACGGTCTGGAACATGCCAGCGTAGCGGCCGCCGTAGTTGCGCAGGTCCCAGACGGTGGAGGCGATGTCGGCCCAGCGGAAGGCAAGGCCGCTCGACCGCGACAGGAGGCGCGTTTCCGTGGCCATGACGGCGCCGGCCGCCGTGTTGATGGCGGTGAACTTGTCGGTGATCGCCTTCACGGCGTCGCCGCGCTGGTCGACGGGGAGGGCGAGCTTCTCTTCGGCCAGCGCTCGGGCGGCCTTGAACTGCGCCTCGATGCCGGTCATCGCCGTGTTCAGCGCCTCGGCGCCGTCGAGCCCGTCGGCGGTGGCGGCGTCGACGGCGGCGCGGGCCTTGGCCATCACCGCGTCGGTCTTGCCGCGCAGGGCGGCGAAGTCGGCGGCGGCCTTGATCTCCTCGGGCGACTTGCTCTGCGCCAGCAGCGTGGTGAGGCCGCGCTCGCCGTTCATCTGGTTGGGAATGTCGGCCACCGCGCGCAACGTGGCGAGCCGCACGGCCCCCTGTTCCGCCTCGGCAAGGGCGCGGTACTGGCGCACGGCCGAGGACGTGGCGATGACGCAGGCGATCAGGGCGATAACCAGGATCGAAAGGGACAGAAGGCGGCTCAAGGACATGCACACAACTCCGCTGAAGCGATACAAACTTGAGTACAACCGGCTGAACGTGACGTTAACGGGGAGCGTAAAGTTGCCAAGGGAGGTCAGATTTGTGTTCCCATGGGGGAAGTACGGATGGGTGGGGATGGGGGAGTATGTGCGCTTTCGGTGAGTGAGAGAGGCTCCCGCTTCTATCGTGCTGTCATCCTGGCGAAGGCCAGGACCTCAGGCAGGAAGGGGCAGTGAGGTTCGTATAGGGCGCCCTTGGAAGGGGAGCTTGATATGGGCCTAGGAGCTATCTCGTCCTGAGGTCCTCGCCTTCGCGAGGATGACAGGAAAATGATATGAAACAAATAGATAGAGCGTGGTGCGTGGGATGCGGGGGGTGTCGCTTGCTATTGAGGCAGGCGATGTGCTGGATGAGTTCGCGCGCCGCTTATCCCACTGTTTCCAATATATAAATTGTCATCCTTGCGAAAGCGAGGACCTCAGGCAGGAAAGGGTGGTGAGGTTGATATAGGTCGCCCTTGGAAGGGGAGCTTGATAGGGGCCGGGGAGCTATCTCGTCCTGAGGTCCCCGCCTTCGCGGGGATGACAGGAAATGGATATGAAACAAGGAGATAGAGCGCTGTGCGTGGGATGCGGGGGGTGTCGCTTGATATTGAGGCAGGCGATGTGCTGGATGAGTTCGCGCGCCGCTTATCCCACTGTTTCCTCTATATAAATTGTCATCCTTGCGCAGGCCGCTTGCATTCGCGCGCGAATGCAAGGTGGATCTCAGGCAGGAAGGGGCGGTGAGGTTCATATAGGTCGCCCGTGGTTCATGGAGCTCGATAGGGGCCGAGGAGTAATCTCGTCCTGAGGTCCTCGCCTGCGCGAGGATGACAGTTGATTGATATATAGCGGTTTTTGGCATTGAGCGGCTCGCCCTTCATGCCCGATTGTGCCGCGCTGCAGATGTGTCTTCAGCCTCCATCAGCCTGTCCTTCTCTGCGTAGGCGGCTTGCATTCGCGCGCGAATGCAAGGTGGATCTCGGGCCGGAAGGGGCGATGGGGTTGGTATCGGGCGCCCCGGAGAATGGGGGGCGCGCTTGATATCGGGCGCCTTTCGCAACGCCCCCGGCTCGTCGCCATCGCTCCCGCCCCCTTGGTCGCGGGTGGCCGGAATGCTTGCTATCTCCGATGTTTTGATTGTTTTTGTTAACGAGCGGGCAAGGCAAAGAGGGGATGCTCTTAGGCAAAGATGCAAGAGTGGGGCAACCATGCGTTGGGGCGGAGCGATCGGCGCTTTGGCGCTGTTGGGCAGCGTGGTGCTGGCTTGGCCGGCGCTGGCCGAGGACTGGCAGATTGCGAGCGTGAGCGGCAAGGCTTTCCGCCTGTCGGGCACCGAGTGGGTGCGCGTGGGCGCGAGCGACACCATTGCCGTGGGCGATACGGTGAAGACGCTCGGCTCGGGCGCGCTGACGCTGACGCGCGCGGGCGTGACCGTGACCATCGCCCCCAACAGCCGCGTGCAGCTGTCCGAGCGGATGAACGGTAGCTTCACCGACGTGATCCAGACCGCCGGCAGCACCGAGGTGGAGGTCGACCCCGGCAAGCACATCCGCCTTGCGGTGGCGACGCCCTACATGGCGGCGGTGGTGAAGGGCACGGTGTTCACCGTTTCCACCTTCGAGGGCTACTCGGAAACCACCGTGCAGCGCGGCCGCGTGGCGGTGATCGACACGCGCAACCGGCTGGAAGCGCTGGTGACGGCCGGGCAGGCGGCGACGGCCGGACCGGCGATGCCGCTGTCGCTGTCCGGCGCCGGCAAGCTGGACGCGCCCGAGCCCTTCAAGGGCAAGGTGGTGAAACAGGCGGCCGACGGCACGCTGACCGAGACGACCAACGGCGCCGGCAAGAGCGTGACCAGCCGGGCCGGCGGCAAGGCTGATGGCGCGGCCAACGCGGCCAACGCGGCCAACGGCAACAATGGGAAGGGCAATTCCGGCAATAGCGGCAACTCGGGCAACAACGGCAACTCTGGCAACAACGGCAATTCCGGTAACGGCAATTCCGGCAACGGCAACAACGGCAACTCCAGCTCGAACTCCAGCTCCAACAACGCCGGCGGCAACTCCAACGGCGCCGGCAACTCCGGCAACAGCAACGCGGGCGGTAAATCGAAGTGACGGCGCGGCGGATCGATGGGGCGATGGCTTCCGTGGCGGCGCGGCTCGGCGTCGGCCCGCTGTCGCTCTTTGCCGAGGTGGCGATCCGCGTGGCGCTGGTGGCGGCGGTGGTGGTGGCCGCCGGGCTGATGGGCTGGCTCGACCGGCTGGACGGCCGGCTGACCGACCTACGCTTCGAGGCCGGCACGCGGGCGCCGAGCCAGTCGCTGGTGATGGTGGACATCGACGGCAAGAGCCTTGAGGCCGTGGGCGTGTGGCCGTGGGACCGGACGATCCACGCCCGCCTCGTCGAACAGTTGGAAGACCTGGGCGCGCGGCAGATCGCCTTCGACATCGACTTCAGCGCCCGCTCCAACCCCACCTCCGACAAGGCCTTCGCCAAGGCGATCGGCGCGGCGGAGGTGCCGGTGTTCCTGGCCGCCTTCCGCCAAAACAAGGCGGCGGACGACGCCGGCATCGTGCTGAACCGGCCGATCGACCTTCTGGCCGCCGAGGGCTGGCCGGCGCTGGTCAACGTGCCGCTGGACGAGGACGGCCGCGTGCGCCGCTTTCCCGCCCGGATGACCATCGGCAGCGAGCGGCTGGACGCCCTGCCGGCGCTGATCGCCGGGGCGCCCGAGGGCGCCGGGACGATCGCCATCGACTATTCCGTCGATCTCCGGGCGCTGCCGCACGTGTCGGCCTCCGACGTGCTCTATGGCCGGGTGACGCCGGGGCTGCTGGCCGGCAAGACGGCGCTGGTGGGCGCGCGGGCGCTGGAGCTGCACGACTTTCTGCTGGTGCCGCGCTGGGGCGTGGTGGCCGGCGCCGACGTGGTGGCGATGGCCTCGGAAACGCTGATCCAGGGCCGCAACCTAACCCATCTGCCGGCGCTGCCCCTGGCGCTGCCGCTGATGGCGCTGGCCTTGGGACTGTCGCTGCTGCCGGCGTTGCGGGCGCTGGCGGCGCTGTCCGCCCTGGCGATCCTCACCGAGATGGCGGCCGTGACGGCGCAGGTGTCGGCGGCGCTGGTGCTGGAAACGGCGATGCCGCTCGTTGCGATGGCCGGCCTGATGGCGCTGGTGCTCATCCGCGAATATGGCCTGCGCCGGGCGCTTCTCACCGTGGCGCGGCACGAGACCGTCTACACCCGCCGCTTCCTGGAGCGGGTGATCGACGACGGCTTCGACGGCATCGTGCTGATCGACGAGCGCGACGCGGTGGTGCGCATCAACGGCGAGGCGGCGCGCCTCTTGGGCTTCGGCGAGGCCTGCCCGCTGCGGGTGGCCGACCTGCCCGCCCCGCTGCCCGAGGTGGTGGCGGCGGTGCGCCGGCCGGACGGCAGCCGGGCCAGCGCCAACGCCTCGGTGGAGCTGCGGGGCCGGGTGGTGGAATATTCCGTGGTGGCCTTCCCGCTGGAGGGCGGCGCCTTCCGCCAGGGCATCAACCGCATGTGCGTGTCGGTGGCGCTGCGCGACGTGACCGAGAGACAGCGGGCGGCCGACCGGCTGCGCCACATGGCGCTGCACGACGAGCTGACCGGCCTTGCCAACCGGGCCGGCCTTGCCGAGGCGACCATCCGGGTGGGCGGCGCGCTGATCTATTTCGACCTCGACCATTTCAAGACCGTCAACGACAGCCTGGGCCACAAGACCGGCGACCAGCTGCTGATGGAGGTGGCGCGGCGGACCGAGGCGCGGGTGGGCGGCGCGGGCACGCTGGCGCGCATGGGGGGCGACGAGTTCGCCGTCTACTGCCCCGACGGGCTGGACGTGGCGGGCGAGCTGGCGGCCGCGCTGCTCAATGACTTCGCGAGGCCCTTCGTCGTGGGCGGCCACCGGGTGACCGTGGGCGCCAGCTTCGGCGTGGCCGGCGCCGACTGGGACTGCCGCGACCTCAACGTGCTGATGCGCCGGGCCGACCTGGCGCTGAACGCCGCGCAGAAGCAGGGCCGCCGCCGCATCGCCCATTTCGAGGCGTCGATGGAGGCGCGGCTGGTGCGCCGGCTGATGCTGGAGAGCGAGCTTGCCTCGGCGCTCGAGCGCGACGAGCTGCGCGTGGCCTACCAGCCGCAGTTCGACCTTGCCACCGGCACGGTGGTGAGTGCCGAGGCGCTGATGCGCTGGCGCCACCCGACGCTCGGCGACGTGTCGCCCGGCGTGTTCATTCCCATCGCCGAGGAAACCGGCCTCATCCACCAGCTGACCGGCTGGATGATGAAGCGCGCGGCGCTGGACGCGGCGGCCTGGGCGCGGCCCATTCCGGTGGCGGTGAACGTGTCCGTGCACGACCTCAAGTCGGGCGACGTGCCGGCGATGGCGGTGGCGGCGCTGGAGCACTCCGGCCTGCCGGCCAGCCGCTTCGAGCTGGAAGTGACCGAGTCCGCCTTCGTCGGCGCCGACCCGGTGGTGAGCGACGCCTTCGACCGGCTGCGCGCCCGCGGCATCGCCCTGGCGCTCGACGACTACGGCACCGGCTACGCCTCGCTGGGCTACCTCCACCGCTTCCCCTTCACCACGCTGAAGATCGACAAGACCTTCGTCGACGGCGTGCCGGGCGACGCCGACGCCATGGCCATCCTGCAATCGGTCGTGGTGCTGGCCCGCGGCCTCGGCCTCAAGACCGTGGCCGAAGGCGTGGAACACCCCGAACAGCGCGACGCCCTGGAGGCGCTGGGCTGCGACATCGGCCAAGGCTTCCTGTTCTCCGCCCCCGTGGACAACGCCGTGCTGGCACGGATGCTGGCAAGGGAACGCGCGGCGGCGGTGGGGTAGGGGGGAGCGTCCGAAGGATGACCGGTGGTCTTTTCAGGCCGGTTGCGGATCCGATCGCGCCATGCAAGCCTTTCACCTCGCAATGAATCGAGCTCAGCGCGATGATGTATAGAGTAACGACCTATGTGGTTATGGCGGTTGCTTCGGTAGCCATCGTTTGCGCATCCTTTCCATACCTTTATATACCGTGGATCGTTCTGTCTGTTTTGGGAGCTGCCTTTATTCGCGATGGCGAACATAGTGCGTTGTTATTTCTGGGTATCATTCACGTCGTCATTTATAGCGTACTCTATCTCGTCCTGTTGGCGTTCCTTCCATACTCCGAATACATGCTCTCCGTGTCATCGCTGCTGTGCGACGTCTCCCTGCTGAAGCCGAGTGCGTGCGAGGCTCCCACGTCGCTCACCCTATATGCCTTCACATGGTCGGCCTTGTTCCTGTGCGCACTTCCCATGGCTCCCATTTCAATCTCGACAATGATCGTCGGTGCCTGTGAGGGAAAGAATGCCAAGGCGAGATTCATAGCAATCGCGTTGATTGGCTTTTCCATATGTTGTTTGTATGAAGTATCTATCATGAGATATGGAGCGGATGGCAGTGATCAGTACAAGTCATTGTATGCCGCATCCCGGATTTTAGCCCGCGATTACGGTGTTATACCATTCATATCCGTCGTTATCGGTACGGGCTATTGGGCGATGGCAAAACTGAGAGTCTTCTTGCCTCGCGCTTGAGTGGTGGTGGAGTGCATTTATGGAACGTGATATCGGCCAGGACCTCAGGCCGGAAAAGGGCGAGGGAGACATATAGGGCGTCCGTGGATCAAGGAGCCCGATATCGGCCGAGGCATCTTCTCGTCCTGAGGTCCCCGCCTTCGCGGGGATGACAGGAAATGGATATGAAACAAATAGATAGAGCGTTGTGCGTGGGGTGCGGGGTTGTCGCTTGCTATTGAGGCAGGCGATGTGCTGGATGAGTTCGCGCGCCGCTTATCCCGCTGTTCCATCTATATAAATTGTCATCCTTGCGCAGGCGAGGACCTCAGCCAGAAAGAGGCGAGAGGGAACTATAGGGCTCCCTCACATCAAGCTGTCATCCTGGCGAAGGCCAGGACCTCAGGCCGGAAAGGGCGTGAGGGAACTATAGGGCGTCCGTGGTTCATGGAGCTTGATATGGGCCGAGGCATCTTCTCGTCCTGAGGTCCCCGCCTTCGCGGGGATGACAGGAAATGGATATGAAACAAATAGATAGAGCGTTGTTCGTGGGATGCGGGGTTGTCGCTTGCTATTGAGGCAGGCGATGTGCTGGATGAGCTCGCGCGCCGCTTATCCCGCTGTTCCCTCTATATAAATTGTCATCCTTGCGCAGGCGAGGACCTCGTGCAGGAAGAGGCGAGGGGGATCTATAGGGCGCCCGCCCCCATCAAACCGTCCTCCTGGCGAAGGCCAGGACCTCAGGCCGGAAAGGGCGAGAGAGACATATAGGGCGCCCCATGCTTCATAGAGCTTGATATCGGCCGATGCACCTTCTCGTCCTGAGGTCCACCTTGCATTCGCCCGCGAATGCAAGCGGCCTTCGCGGGGATGACAGTTGATTGATATGAAACGGTGTTTCAGCGCCGTGCCACCCATCGCGCCACTGCGAAATGACGCTCCCTTCCCCATTAAGCTGTTCTCCTCTGCGCAGGTCACTTGAACTCGCACGCGAGTTCAAGGTGGATCTCCGGCAGAAAAGAGCGTCCTCCTACGCCCGCTTCTTTTCCAGCCATTCCCGCAGCGCCGTGTTGATGCGTGACTGCCAGCCCTCGCCGCTGGCGCGGAACTCGGCGATCACGTCGGCATCGAGGCGAATGGTGGTGGATACCTTGCGGCTTTCCGCTTTCGGCCGGCCGCGCTGCACCTTGGCGGTGGCAAACTTCTCCTGCCACTCGGGGGCGCTGAGGTCGGGCGCTTCGTCGGGATCAAAGCCGGGGGGAATAGGCGGCCTGTTCGCGGTCATTGGCTTTCCTCAAGGAGATGATGCGACGGGCCGCGCCGCGCGGGGTCCAGACGATCACCATCATGCGTCCGGCAAGACGGCCGATGGTGATGAAGCGCTGTTCGCCGTAGTCGAAGCGATCGTCCTCGATCGTCAGCGTGTCGCCCTCGAACACCCGTTCGGCCTCGGCGAGGTCGATCTGATGCTTTGCCAGATTGGTGGCGCGCTTGACGGGATCGAACTCGATCTGCATGAATTTTTGTTACTACAAAAAAGGATGCGCGGCAACATTTGTGTAGGGACGAAAATTGGGGTGAGGGGGGCGTGATATCGGCCGGGGAGCGATCTCGTCCTGAGATCCCCGCCTTCGCGGGGATGACAGGAAATGGATATAAAACAAATAGATAGAGCGTTGTTCGCGGGATGCGGGGTTGTCGCTTGCTATTGAGGCAGGCGATGTGCTGGATGAGCTCGCGCGCCGCTTATCCCGCTGTTCCCTCTATATAAATTGTCATCCTTGCGCAGGCGAGGACCTCGTGCAGGAAGAGGCGAGGGGGAGCTATAGGGCGCCCGCCCCCATCAAACCGTCATCCTGGCGAAGGCCAGGACCTCAGGCCGGAAAGGGCGAGGGGGATCTATAGGGCACCCTGTTTCATGGAGCTTGATATGGGCCGAGGAGCGATCTCGTCCTGAGGTCCCCGCCTTCGCGGGGATGACAGTTGATTGATATGAAACGGTATTTCAGTGCGTCGCCCACCATCGCGCCGCTGCGAAACTAAGCTCCCGCCCCCATCAAGCCGTCATCCTGGCGAAGGCCAGGACCTCAGGCCGGAAAGGGTGTGAGGGAACTATAGGGCGTCTGTGATTCATGGAGCGTGATATCGGCCGAGGAGTGATCTTGTCCTGAGGTCCCCGCCTTCGCGGGGATGACAGTTGATTGATATGAAATGGTATTTCAGCGTTTCGCCACCATCGCACCACTGCTAGGTGACGCTCCCTTCCCATCAAACCGTCCTCCCCCGCGCAGACAGAGAATCCCAGCCAGAAAGAGGCGCGGGAAATCCATAGCCCCCTCGTTCACCACGCCACCCGGCACCGCCCCTCTCCGTCTTGCCTCCGCACCAACCTTGGCGTATCCCTTCGCCATCGCGAAAAGCGATCGCTTCCCTTGATCCGCCCGTTGGCGGAGTAAACAGGTGGACGACTCCCCGTCCAGGCGATCAGGCACAAGCGGTCCGTTTCCATCCGATGCGGATCGACCAGCGATTTCCAGACATCACCGCCTGAACCATCAGGCTCCATCCGTCCGCCATGCGCAGCGTTGCGTCTGGCGCCTTGTGCCTGGGCATCCGCCACCAGCGGTCCCCGGTCTATTCGGCATCATCCGATCGGGCCGCGCGGCGCTCCGGTCGGATGGTGCTCGGGAGTTTCGCCATGAACAGACCTCTCATCGTCATCTACGCGGCCATCCTGCTCGACGCGGTCGGCATCGGCCTCATCTTCCCCATCCTGCCGGCGCTGCTGGCCGAGGTGACGCACGCCGGCAACGTCGCCCCCTATATCGGCATCATGACCGCGCTCTACGCGGCGGTGCAGTTCGCCTTCGCGCCGCTGCTGGGCTCGCTCAGCGACCGGATCGGCCGGCGGCCGGTGCTGGTGATCTCGCTCGCCGGCGCCGCCATCAACTACGTCTTCCTCGCCTTCGCCGGCAGCCTGACGCTGCTGCTCTTGGGCCGGGCGATCGCCGGGCTGACCTCGGCCAACGTGTCGGTGGCCACCGCCTACATCACCGACATCACCGAGGCCGACAGGCGCGCCCGCCGCTTCGGGCTGATGAACGCCATGTTCGGCATCGGCTTCATCGTCGGGCCGGTGCTGGGCGGCACGCTGGGCGACCACTTGTTACGCCTGCCGTTCATCGCCGCCGCCGTGCTCAACGGCGTCAACCTCCTGATGGCGCTCGTCTTCCTGCCGGAATCCCGCGAGCCGGTCGCGACAGCCGCTCCTGACGGAGCGGAGGTGCGCTCCCGGTCTTTCTTCTCTCGCTTCCGCTTGGTCCGAAAAGTCTGCAACTTTTCGGGCGGAAGCGCCCACGAAAAGCTCGACCTCGCGTCGCTGAACCCGCTGAAGCCGTTCGGCTGGCTGTTCGAGGTGAAGAGCCTGTGGCCGCTGATCGCCATCTTCTTCCTGCTGTCGGCCACCGGCGAGGCCTATGGCACCAGCTGGGCGCTGTGGGGCGGCGACGTGTTCGGCTGGAACGGCATGATGATCGGCCTGTCGCTGGGCGCCTTCGGCGTCTGCCAGACGCTGGCGCAAGCCTTTCTGCCGGGGCCGGCGGTGGCGCTGCTGGGCGAGCGCGCCGCCATCCTCACCGGCCTTTTCGGCGCCATGGCGGCGCTCGTCATCATGGCCTTCGCGACGGAGGGCTGGATCGTGTTCGCCATCATGCCGCTGTTCGCCCTCGGCGGCCTCGGCGTGCCGGCCCTGCAAGCCATGGCGACGCGGCAGGTGAGCGAGAGCCAGCAGGGCCAGTTCCAGGGCGTGCTGGCCTCGGCGCTGAGCCTGGCTTCCATCGTGGCGCCGCTGGGCTTTTCGAGCTTTTACGCGGTAGTGAGAGGGACGTGGCCGGGCGCGGTGTGGCTGAGCGTGGTGGCGGTGTATGCGGTGGCGATGGTGATGGTGGGGCGGAGGAGGTGAGGGGTATTCTCAATTAAATGTTAACGAATCGAAAACCGGTTGAAGGGTTTATCTCTACCGCCCAAATTGACACCCTATTTGATCGTGATATGTTGTTTTCATTGCCATTGGCCGATAGCGCTTGTGGTTAGTTAAACTAGTCTTTATCGGGGATCGTTATGTAATCTTCTCTGAAGTTACCGACCTGAACAGACTAAAAGGGGCCTTTGGCCCCTTTTTATTTTATTGCTGCCATTAATGCTGGGTTTATGGAGTATTGTGGCTCGCCGGCGATGTGACGCATCTCGGCTGCTAGCCGTTTCATACTATAGTCATAGTCGTATATATACTTGTTATCACCATCTTTCTTGACAAAACCTATTACGCCATACCACAGCATCAACTGAAACGCGTGTTCAAGCTTATCCCTTGGGATCCCGCCCTCAGAGAAGCGTTCCAAGACCATCTCTTTCGATACAATCTCTGGGAGGCCAATGAGTTCAAAAAGTATATCCGCTGAAAGGCCAGATGCGTCCCGAATTTCAAATCCAAATTCTGAAATTAAGTAGTTTGAGTGTTGCTTCACCGCGTCCGCAATATCGTCTTCAGAGGCGATGGTATTACTACGATTTATCGCGTTGGCGATTGCGTTCTCAATTATGGTAAGCAGGAAACGCGGACGCATCAGGCAGTGGGAAACGCAATACTCAAAGGAATCGACTCCTCCAACGGTGGGGGCGAAATAATCGAGCCACAGAGATGAGAATGCATCGCCCTCTCTGGCCGTAGAAGCTTGAAGGCGTTTCAATATAACGGTTCTAAGCTTGACTGGATCGTTCCAGTCAATTCGTATCTGTCCAACTTTTCCTCGATCTGGCGTTTGTTCTACAAGCAACTCATAAATGTCATTTCTTAGGAAAACGACACTAAACATGTCTCTGTCGGCATTATGTAGGTCTCTTCGAATTTTCTCGAGTGACTCAACCATAAGCCGAATCATTCGTACGTCGAATTCTTCGACGCCCTGAGTTGGCCATCCTCGGTCTATGTTATCGAACAGCAAAACTATTCTTGTCTTTGGTGTTGTATTTTTGATAATTAGCTGTTTTATTTTGTTGATGCCGCCTCTGAAAACTATGTTCGTTAAGCTCTCGGGTGAAAGCGGCTTGTTACGTGTCTTGGCTGAGCTAATTTCGAATAAAATCGTTTTGCTTAGTCTATTTATTCGAGCAGTGAAGTCTCCGCTGTTAATTATGCCGAATTCCTGAAGTACGTCCTCAATATCTGAAAGTGAGGATAAAGCGCTTGGGTCGTGCTGGAGTTTATACTTGTTTTCTCTCTGTATAGTGAAGAGCATCTCAGTAAGGAAAACGAAATACCAAAAAGCCGCAAGTGTGTGGTCGAATACGCCGATGTCCAAAAGCTTGAGCAACTCTTGCCTAAAAAGGCTTAGCTGATGAGATTCCGGCTTTAGGTCTGTAACAGACGTAAACTTCTTCGAGCGGATTGCATCTCGGACCATGAAGAATATCGCGGTTTTCCCGGAACCCTTTCGACCTGATACGACCGACACCTCTCCGCGAAGAGTCCTTACATACTCTGAGGTTTCGACGAAATAATTCTCAAGCAACCGGAATTCATTTTCTGCTGCGGACGCCCCCAACGACAAGGCTTGAAGCTTGCTCGCGGAACGCCGCCGCTTGGGTTGCGGCTCTTGAGTAGCGAGCAGAGCCAAACCGCAGAATTCCTTCACTTTCTCAAAAATATCAGTTTCGCTATTTAACGTGACAACAAGGTCGCGAAAATCCGCCGGTTGCGAACTAGACGGCGTACCGAACTCAATGATCATTGTTCTCTTATTCATGCCGTGACTAAGTCCCGCCAAGAAGGCGGCTCTTAGGTTGTGCCTGGCTGCATCGTCGATACTATCCGATAATAAAGGTATTAGTACCCCTGAGGATGCGGAAACCTCCATAATTATATTTATTGTCGAAAACCTATAGGTCTCCATTGGGTCAAAACTTCTGTAGAAAATCTTTGCATCCTTGACCGCCGATATTACTGTATTGCGGAAATCAGTCTTCCTAACCGTGTCTATTAAATATAAAGGTTGTGTTGTGTTTAGTTGTTTTGATTATAGCTCAACCAGTTTCGTTGAGGGCAATTTTCTGAATATATCTAGTAATTGATTTGAGTTCTCATATGTCTGGTACGCAATAGTGTCAAAAAAACCATCGAGTTGGATGTATTTTGTGGCGTCTTGGAAAGAAACATTGAGCACTGGGGCTACAGGTTTTCCTTGGCCAACAGCATATCCTATCTCATAGTACACGTTGCGATTAGGAACGGTGATATCAGCAATTAGCACGTCAGATGCGTCAATACTCGATCTCACCTGTTTGGCGATACTGTCGCCGAAGACCTCCATTTGAGGCCAGCCTGTAACGAGTACATCCAGCGCCTTGCCTTGGGTCCGCTCACAGGCAGCTTTGATGGTCGATGCCAAGTCCGCTGGCGCTGCAGGATAAGCAAAAAAAGCCTTCCGAACCATGGCGCTTCCCTCTTTTTAGTTTTGATTCGAGGAAGCATTTCACAACTGTTTCCCCAAGACAACTCAAAGGCGAGAGTTTCGCGTTCAGGGCGCGCCCGACCGGCCATTAGGTAGTTGGATGGTGGCGGACTTGCTCGAGCGCAGGTCCGCTTACTTCGTTCATAGCGTCTCTCGCTTTCCATTTGGGAGCGGAGCGAAGCAAGGGGCTATATAGGCTGTAAGTCTTCTGCCTCTTACGGGACTATAAGCATTTGCTGCAATGACAGAGCTTTGCTCATTCCGTCCCGTCTCCACCCCCCTCTCTCCTAAACCCCGGATTCCGAGTCATTTTCTTTCTCCCCGTCGCAATGAATCTCCGTCCCAACACCCCGTTTCCTATACTCACGTGAAGGGTAGACGGTGATGACGGGATGCGCCGGGGCGCGATAGCGGCGTCTCACCCCTCTCCCTGGTTCCTCTCCCACAAGGGGCGAGGGGACGCGGTTTGGGGCTACCCATGGCTGGAAGGCTCGGTTTGCCCAAGTGATACCGTTTCCGTCGGGTTTCGACCTTTCGGCCGGAACCTGACGGGAAGCGGAAGCGCCCGACCGGGCGCCGGCCGGTCAGGCCGAAACCCGCTTGAGCTGGATGAGTCCGGATCAAGCGGAACGCGTATGATGGGTCGGCAAAGCCAAGCGTCCCCTCGCCCCTTGTGGGAGAGGGATCAGGGAGAGGGGGGGCTGCCGCAACTCCGCCTCGGCTGTTAACGGATTGGCGATGCTGGCGGCTGCGGCGTGGCGGAGAACGCCCGGAATCCCGCGCCTTTTCCTCCCTTCCGTCGTTAACTTTTAGCCGTCAACCTATGTCTTGCCCCACGACGCGCCCGTCGGCTCTTTTCGGGAGAGCCGGCATGGCAGATGACATGATGATTGACAGGCGCGCCGGTGGGCGTGCGGATGAGTACGAGCGTGAGCGGGATGGCGGTTGGTCGTCCGGTGGCGGGCGGGGGATGGAGCACGTCCGCTTTCCGTTGAACCGGGCGCTGGCGGAGAATGGTCTGCTGGAGGCCGTCAAGGCCGAGGCGGGGGCGGCGGCGGTGCGGGTGTCCGGGCCCGGCGTCACCGTGGCGACCAAGGCGGCCGCCGCGCGCAAGCGGCGGGCCGGGCCGGCCAATGCGGTGGAGGCGCGCCTCGATGACGGCGGCGTGCCCAACACCTGGTTTTCCGCCGTGCAGATGAGCCGCGAGGTCGCGAGAGCGCTGTTCGACTATCGCGACAACGGCCGGCTCTACTGGCGCGACCCGGTGGGTCGGCGGCGGCCGGAGGCGGGCGGTGAGCTCTACCGCAAGACCATCGACGACGGGCCGATCTGGACCATCCAGGGCGGCAGCCGGGCCAACGTGATCCGCTACATGCGCCGCTATCTGGTGTGGAACTGGCACTTCGGCGGCACCGACCGCGTGCTGCTGCCTAGGAACGGCGACACGCTGGACGACCGCATCGAGAACATCCGCCTGGGGGATCGATTGCCGGGCTTCGGCGCGGATGCGCCGGTGATGGGGGGGGCGGCGGTGGCCGAGGCCGTGCCGGAGGCGGAAACGGGCGTCACCTGCCCGTGCTGCGGCGGGCTGGCGCCCGTGCTGTCGCCCAACCTGATCGCCCGCGCCTACGAGCTGCCGCCGCAGCAAGAGGCGATCCTTGTCCGCGTCTGGGCCGGCAAGGGCAAGCCGGTGACCGGCGAGGCGATCATCGGCGAGATGTATGCCGACGATTTCGACGGCGGGCCGGAATACGAGACGGCGCGCAAGTATTTCAAGACGCAGCTGTGTTTGCTCCGGAAGCGGATCGAGGGCTCGGGCGTGCGCATCGAGGCGGCCGGCTATCAGCGCGGCTTCAAGCTGGTGCTGGGCCGGGGCGATGAAGGCGGCAAACCCGACGAGGGTAGGGTGGCCGAGACAGACGAGGAGTGATCCGTGCCGCGCAAGGGGAACAAGGGTGAGGGCGATCCGGCCGTCGGCAAGGTGGATGCCGGCTGGCTGCTGGGCCGCCTCGTCGACGAAGCCACCGCCGACATCGCCGACCTCTACGACGGCGAGGGGCGGCTGAAGCCGGTGGACGAATGGCCGGAGGTGTGGCGGCAGGGCCTCATCCAGGGCGTGGAGATCGAGGAGCGCTTCGAGGGCCGCGGCAATGCCAGGGAGCAGGTGGGGTTCGTGAAGAAGGTGCGGCTGAGCGATCGGCTGAAACGGCTGGAGCTGATCGGCAAGCACATCGGGGTGAAGGCGTTCGAGGAGACGGTGCGGGTGAAGGGGCTGGAAGGTTTGGGGGAGAGGCTGACGAGGGCACGGAAGAGATTGGCGGAGGAGGGGGAGTGAGGGCGGGTATCCGTATGATTCGATTATATAAAACTGTCATCCTGCGCGCAGGCGCAGGACCTCGGGAAGGTAGAGCACGGGGTAGATATCAGACTCCCTCGGTTCTTGGAGCGCGATATCGGCCAGGAGCTTCGTTCTGCCCGAGGTCCTGCGCGTGCGCGCAGGATGACAGCCTTATATGTGGGGATGACAAGCGGTTAGGTGGGTGCGCTACGTCGTCGGGCTGTGGTTTTGCGATGTTGCTGCATCGCTCCGCTTCGAGCGGGCATCCCGGGAACTCGAGCTATCTTCCGCTTTCATCAAGCGCTGATCCGGCAACGCTGCTTCGTCGCGCCATCTCATTCGGCCGCCTCGCGTCATCCAGCTATCTCCCGCTTCTATCACGCTGTCATCCTTGCGAAGGCGAGGACATCAGGAAGGTAGAGCGAGGGGGTCGTATCAATCTCCCTCGGTTCACGGAGCCCTATATCGGCCGCTCGCTTCGTTCTGCCCGAGGTCCTCGCCTGCGCAAGGATGACAGTATTATATATAGGTTTTACAATCGGTTAGGTGGGGGCTCTACGTCGTCGGGTTGGCGTGCTGTAAGGGCGCTTCGCCGCTTTGCGCCACGCGGGCATGCTGCGGCGCAGAGCTTTCTCCTCGCGTCATCCAGCTATCTCCCGCTCCTATCAAGCTGTCATCCTTGCGAAGGCGAGGACCTCAGGAAGGTAAGGCGAGGGGGACGTATCAATCTCCCTCGGTTCATGGAGCCCTATATAGGCCGCTCGTTTCATTCTGCCCGAGGTCCTCGCCTGCGCAAGGATGACAGCATTATATATAGGTTTTACAATCGGTTAGGTGGGTTGATCTCTCCATCGCGCCGTGATTTTGCGATGCTGCTGCATCATGCCGCTTCGAGCGGCCACCCCGCGTACTCCAGCTATCTCCCGCTCATATCACGCTGTCATCCTTGCGAAGGCGAGGACCTCAGGNATTATATATAGGTTTTACAATCGGTTAGGTGGGTTGATCTCTCCATCGCGCCGTGATTTTGCGATGCTGCTGCATCATGCCGCTTCGAGCGGCCACCCCGCGTACTCCAGCTATCTCCCGCTCATATCACGCTGTCATCCTTGCGAAGGCGAGGACCTCAGGCAGCTAGAGCGAGCGGAGCATATCAATCTCCCTCGGTTCGTGGAGTCCTATATCGGCCGCTCGTTTCATTCTGCCCGAGGTCCTCGCCTCCGCAAGGATGACAGTTTTGATATATGCGGCAATCGGTTAGGTGAGGGCGCTACGTCGTCGGGTTGGCGTGCTGTAAGGGCGCTTCGCCGCTTTGCGTCACGCGGGCATGCTGCGGCGCAGCGCTTTCTCCTCGCGTACTCCAGCTATCTCCCGCTCCTATCACGCTGTCATCCTTGCGAAGGCGAGGACCTCAGGAAGGTAGAGCGAGGGGGTCGTATCAATCTCCCTCGGTTCATGGAGCCCTATATCGGCCGCTCGTTTCATTCTGCCCGAGGTCCTCCTTGGACTCACGATTGAAGTGCAACACCTGGTAAGGTGTTGCTGCGATGGGACAACATTACTCTCAGCTCTCGTTGCGGGAGCGAATGACGGTCGACCTTCTCCAC
>NZ_CATNLY010000005.1 GCF_950100655.1 Pleomorphomonas sp. T1.2MG-36 | reverse complement strand
GGGCCGGCGAGATCGGTGGTGAAGGTCAGCCGGCCAGACTTGACGTTGGCAGCGACCAGGGCGTCGAGACCGGGCTCGTAGATCGGGATCTCGCCGCGCTCCAGCGCCTCGATCTTCTCCACCGCCTTGTCCATGCAGACGACGTCATGGCCGAAATCGGCAAAGCACGTTCCCGATACAAGACCAACGTAGCCAGATCCTATCATCACGATCTTCACGGCAAGCTCTCCTGAAACGGCGCGTCGTCTGGCCTTCAGTCCGGCGCCGAAATGGCTCTGTCTCAACTCGACTTCGGCGCCGTCATTTCATGGCGGACCGTCATTGTCGAGTGGCTTTGCGATAATGCCGTTGTCTCAAGGCATACCTGACCAAACGCTGATGGCCGGCACGGATCGAAAGCTGTAGACAACCTTCATGGCAAGACGGTCCTGGCACAAGAGCGCAGATACGCGCACGGAAATTCTCGATGAGGCTGAACGCCAACTGCAGGCGGTTGGCTATGCCGACATGACGATCGGTTCGATTGCCAAGGCGCTTGGCATGTCGCCCGCCAACGTCTTCAAGAACTTCGGCAACAAGGCCGGCCTGATCGACGCAGTGGCGCTTCGCTGGGTGATGGAAATCGATGCCGCCATCGACACCACCGCCGACATTCCGTCGGCGTCGCGCAGACTCCGGGCGATGGCGCATCTGATCCTCAAGACGCATTTGGCCCGTGGTGAGACCCCGGCACGTCTCGCCATCATGATTGGGTTTGGTTCCACTCCGCCGCCGAGTGCGCTCGCTTTCTTCCATCGCTTGCTGCACCGGCTGGAGAGGTTGATCGAGGAAGGCATTTCTGCCGGCGAGTTCGCGCCCTGTGATGGCCCCGTCACCGCCGCCGCCGTATGCGATTGTCTCATTACCATTCTCGACCCTGCCGCCGTGTTGCGCGGCCGCAGCATTTTCACGGTCGAGGAGATGACGGGAAAGTGTGATCACCTGATCGATTTCGTGATCCGAGGGCTCGGCCATCGCGCTTGAAAAGTGACAATCCGCCGAATATGGTACTTTTCGCCGGTTCGCTACAGCCGGCGGGCGAAGTCGGGCGCTTTGGTTTGTTCACATTGTCGTTCTGGCTTTGCTCGCGGATTGACTTTGAGTTCTGTCGAACGTCTTCTCCGATTCCGCATGCAATCACGGCTTTTGGTCGCCGTTGCCGGTTGGCCGGATTTCTCCGGTTTCGTACGACGGGCGGATGATCGTTTGGTCGTCTCTTGGTTGTGGTATAACCGTTCGGGGCGCATATCCCGTCGGATGTTTCGTCTTGTGGGGTGGGGGCGTTTATGACACCGGCTCGGCTTGTCTCTCTTTTTCTGTCGGTGACCATGCTCGCCGGCTGCGCGGTTGGTCCTGATTTCGAGCGGCCCAAGCTAGATCCCGAGGCGGGGTATCTGGGATCTGGTGATGCCACTGCTGGCCGTACCACCGGTACGAGCCTTGCCTATGGTGCCGACGTGCCCGCCCGTTGGTGGGAACTCTTCCGCAACAAGGATCTCGACGCCCTCATGAAGCAGGCGATCGAGAACAATCCCGATCTCGACGCGGCCCGTGCGACCCTGAAGCAGGCCAACGAGACGGCGCTGGCCGCGGGCGGCAGTTTGTTCCCCAGCCTGTCGCTATCGGGCAATGCAACGCGCGCCGATTCAACCGGCTCGACCAACGTCGGCATCTACACGCTCTACAGCGCCGCGCCCTCCCTGTCCTATCCCCTCGATATCTTCGGGGGGACTCGCCGGTCCGTGGAAGCGGCGCAGGCGGCGGCCGAGGCGCAAGGCTTCACTGCCGAGGCGACCTATCTGACGGTGACGTCCAGTCTGGCCAGAGCCGTCATTCAGGAGGCGTCCTATCGGGAGCAGATCGCGGCTTCGCAGGAAGTGATCGCGTCTTACAAGGAACTGCTCGGCGTTCTCAACAATCAGGTCAGCATCGGTACGGCTGCGCGGGCCAACGTCCTGCAGCAGCAGGCGGCACTGGCCCAAGCCCAGGCGTCCCTGCCGGCCCTGCAGAAGGCCTTGGCGCTGCAGCAGAACACCATCGCCGCGCTGATCGGCGATTTTCCGAATCAGTATGCGTCGCGCAAGTTCCGCATCGCCGGCCTGGGACTCCCGCATGCGCTGCCGCTCAGCGTGCCGTCGGCGCTTGTCGAGCAGCGACCCGACATAAGGGCGGCGGAAGCGCAGTTGCACCGCGCCTCGGCCGGAATCGGAGTTGCGACCGCCGCCATGCTGCCGCAGCTGACACTCTCGGCCTCACTGCCGACGTCCGCCGCCGAGCTTGGCGACCTGTTTGCCTCCGCGACGACCGGCTGGAGCATCGCCGCCGGCGTTGCACAGCCGATTTTCCGAGGCGGTACGCTGATCCACAACAAGCGGGCCGCAGAGGCGGGCTATGAAGCGGCCCTTGCCAATTACCGTTCCTCGGTGCTCGCCGCGTTCCGGGATGTGGCCAACGCGTTGCGCGCGCTTCAGCACGATCGGCAGGCCCTGGCCGGCTATCTCGCCGCCGAGAAGGCGGCTAAGGAAAGCCTCGATCTGTCGCAGACACTGTTCAAGGCCGGTACCGCATCCTACACCGACGTGCTGACGGCGCAGTCCACCTATCAATCGGCGCGGCTTGCCCGTGCTTCGGCCGAGGCTTCACGTTACCTCGACGCGGTGGCGCTGTTCGAGGCGCTGGGTGGCGGCTGGTGGAACCGGCCGGACAATTTCGTCGCCCTCGCCAATACCGATCCTCAAAAGACAATGCCTTCCGTATCCGGAGAGAAGAAGTGACGAACCTCAAGAAGCTGGCCGGGGGCGCGTTGCTGCTCGGCCTTGCGTTGCCGCTGGTCTCCGGCTGCGAGCAGGTGGGCGCCGTGCTGCATAAGGCCGGCGACATGCTGGGTGCCAAGAGTGGCGGCGCGCCGGCCGGTGCGCCCGGCGGAATGCCGCCGGGAATGCAGATGCCGACCCCGGAGGTCGGGTTCATCGTCGTCCATCCCGCCTCGGCGCCGATCGTCGAGGAAGTAGCCGGTCGAACGGCAGCGTCGGCGGTGGCGGAGATTCGGCCGCAGGTCGGTGGCATCATCGAAAAGCGCGTGTTCGAGGAAGGCTCGCGGGTGAATGCCGGCGACGTGCTCTATCGGATCGATGCCCGTTCGTATCAGGCGACGCTCGATGCCGCCAAGGCAGACCTCGAACGCGCTGAGGCGAGTGTGCCGAGCGCCCAGGCCAAGTTCGATCGCTACCAGGAGCTTGCCAACGTCAACGGTGTGTCCAAGCAGGACATAGATGAGGCCCGCTCTGCGCTCTTGCAGGCCAAGGCCGCCACTGCGGCTGCCGCCTCGGCCGTTCGCACCGCCGAGATCAATCTCGGCTATACCGAAGTGAAGGCGCCGATCTCCGGACTGATCGGTCGCTCATCCGTGACCGAAGGCGCCCTCGTCACGGCGGGGCAGGCCACCGCGCTTGCCACCATCCGCCAGATCGACCCGATTTACGTCGACCTCAGCGCTTCGAGCACCAGCATGAGCCACATGCGGCAGGCGATCGAACGCGAGGGGGTGTCGGCGGGCAAGGAAGGCCCCAAGGTCACGATCAAGCTCGACGACAATTCGACCTACGAAAAAATCGGTCGGATCATCTCGACCGAAGCCAATGTCGACGAGACCACCGACACCGTGACGCTCCGGTCAAGCTTCGCCAACCCGAAGCTGGAGCTCCTGCCGGGCATGTACGTGCGCGCGGCGGTCGAGATCGGTACCGAGGAGAACATCTATCTGCTGCCGCAGCGTGCCGTGAGTCGCAACGTGACGGGACAGGCGACCGCCTATTTCCTGACTCCCGACAACAAGGTGGAAGCCCGGATGCTGACGGCCGACCGCCCCCATGGCTTCAACTGGGTGGTGGAGACGGGCATATCGGATGGTGATCGGCTGATCGTCGAGGGCGTGCAGAAGATCCGTCCCGGCATGGAGGTCAAGTTCGCCGAGGTCCAGCTCGGTGCCGACGGTCTCGTCAAGCCGGCGGCTCCCGCGGCCGCGCCGGCCAAGGCACCCTGATTATTCAATAAAGAGGCCGGTTGGCGGCCAAGGCCGCCTTCGGCTCGACCCGTAGCACACTTGGTGCGCCAATCGATTTCGCTTCCGGATTCGCCAGAACCGGCGGACCGACCTCGTCGAGGCAAGACATGGCCCAGTTTTTCATCAATCGTCCCGTCTTCGCCTGGGTGATCGCCATCACCATCATGCTGGCGGGGCTTCTTGCCATATCGACGCTGTCGATCTCGCAATATCCGGAAATCGCCCCACCAACGGTGCGCATCTCCGCCACCTATCCCGGTGCCAGCGCCGAGACCGTCGAAAATGCGGTGACCAAGGTCATCGAGCAGAACATGAACGGTCTCGACAACCTCACCTACATGGAATCGTCGTCGACATCCGACGGTTCGGCTTCGATCACCTTGACGTTCTCCAACAATGCCGACGGCGACATTGCGCAGATGCAGGTGCAGAACAAGCTGCAGCTCGTTGAATCGCAGTTGCCCGACGCGGTGATCGATCAGGGTCTCAGGGTCACCAAGTCGACCAGTTCCTTCCTGATGGCGGTCGGTCTGGTGTCGACCGACAGCAAGCTCACCGGCACCGATCTATCCGACGTCGTTTCCACGCGCCTCGAGGACCAGTTGCGCCGCGTCGAGGGTGTCGGCGACCTGATGACCTTCGGCGGTGGCTACGCCATGCGCCTCTGGCTCGATCCGGACAAGCTGAACAAGTTCACGCTGACGCCGAGTGACGTGAGCGCTGCCGTTCGTGCGCAGAACACTCAGGTCTCAGCCGGACAGCTCGGTGGCCGGCCTGCCGCGTCAGGGGTGCAGCTCAGCGCGACGATTACCGCGCAGAGTCAGCTGCAGACGCCCGAGCAGTTCCGCAACATCATCCTGAAGACGCAGAAAGATGGCTCCATCGTCCGCCTGGGGGATGTGGCCCGCGTGGAGATCGGCTCGTCGAGCTATGCCGCCGATGCCTTCTACAATGGCAAGCCGGCGGCCGGTTTCGGCGTCAACCTGCAAAGCGGCGCCAACGCGCTTCGCACCGCGGAGAATGTGCGTACCACCCTTGAGCGGCTGAAGCCGTCGCTGCCGCAGAATGTCGAGTATGTCTACGCCTACGACACCACCCCGTTCGTGCAGCTGTCGATCGACAAGGTGGTCGAGACGCTGATCGAGGCGGTCGTGCTTGTCTTCCTGGTGATGTACCTGTTCCTCCAGAACCTCAGGGCGACTTTGATCCCGGTCATCGCAGTTCCGGTGGTGCTGCTCGGTACCTTCGGCGTTCTGGCGGTGATGGGCTATTCCATCAATACGCTGACCATGTTCGCCATGGTCCTGGCCATCGGCCTGTTGGTCGACGACGCCATCGTCGTGGTCGAGAACGTCGAACGCATCATGACCGAGGAGAAGTTGCATCCGAAGGCCGCGACGCAGAAGTCGATGCGCGAGATCACCAGCGCGCTGGTCGGCATCGCACTGGTACTGTCGGCCGTGTTCGTGCCGATGGCCTTCATGGGTGGGTCGACCGGCATCATCTACCGGCAGTTTTCGGTCACCATCGTGTCGGCCATGCTTCTGTCGGTCATCGTCGCCCTGGTTTTGACGCCGGCACTTTGCGCCACGATGCTGAAGCCGACACATGGCGTCCATCGCGGGTTCTTCGGCTGGTTCAATCGTCGTTTCGACGATTCGTCCTCGCTTTTCCAGCGGACGGTTCGTGGAATCATTGGCCGCCCCATTCGCATGGTCGTGGTTTTCCTGGCGCTGGTCGGCGGTGCCGCGTTCATGTTCGACAAGCTGCCGAGTTCGTTCATTCCGCAAGAAGATCAGGGCGTCCTTCTCGCCATGATCCAGTTGCCCACCGGTGCCACCATGGAACGCACCAAGCAGGTGACTGACCAGATGACCGACTACTTCCTGAAGAACGAGCCGGATGCGGTTGAAAGCGTCATGGGGATCACCGGCTTTTCCTTCGCCGGTTCGGGCCAGAACGCCGGTCTCGCCTTCATTCGCCTCAAGGATTTTGCGCAGCGGACCGATCCCAGGCTGTCGGCGCAGGCCGTCGTCGGTCGTGCCATGGGGGCCCTGTCGCAAATCAAGGACGCCATGATCTTCACGTTGCTGCCGCCAGCCATGCCAGGTCTCGGTATTTCGGGCGGCTTCGACATGTATCTGCAGGATAACGCCGGCAACGGTCGCGCTGCCCTCGAAGCGGTCCGCGACCAGATCCTGATGCAGGCGAACCAGAACCCCAAGCTGATGGCAGTGCGCGAAAACTCGCAAGCCAACCAGATGCAGCTGCACGTCAACATTAACCAGGAGAAGGCGACGGCGCTCGGCATCAGCCTTGCCGACATCAATTCGATCATCACCACGGCCTGGGCCGGTTCCTACGTGAACGACTTCATCGACCGTGGCGAGATCAAGCCCGTCTATCTCCAGGGCGATGCGCAGTTCCGCATGACGCCCAACGACTTCAATCGCTGGTACGCTCGCAACGGCTCCGGCGAGATGGTGCCGTTTTCCTCCTTCGTTGATACCAGCTGGTCCTATGGGCCGCCCAAGCTGTCCCGCTTCAACGGCGTGTCGGCGATAAACATCCAGGGCTCATCCGGCTTTGGCACGTCGTCCGGCGAGGCGATGAATCAGATGGAGACGCTGGTTTCCAATCAAGGAGGCGGATACACCACCGGCTGGATTGGCCTTTCCTATCAGGAACGTCTGTCCGGCGCCCAGGCCAACATGCTCTACGCCGTGTCCTTCCTGGTGGTGTTCCTGTGCCTTGCGGCCCTTTACGAGAGCTGGACCATTCCGTTCGCGGTGATGCTGTCGGTGCCGATCTCGGTTCTCGGTACACTGCTCGCCGGGTATTTCTTCGGGCAGTCCAACGACGTCTATCTCAAGGTCGGTCTGCTGACGACGATTGGTCTCGCCGCCAAGAACTCCATCCTGATCGTCGAGTTCGCTCGTGACTTGCAGCGGCAGGGCGAGGGTCTGGTCGAGGCGGCCCTGCACGCCGCCCGCATTCGTCTCCGCCCGATCATCATGACGTCGCTCGCCTTCATTCTCGGCGTCACCCCGCTGGCCATCGCAACGGGCGCCGGCTCGGCCGCGCAGAACGCCATCGGTATCGGCGTGATGGGCGGCATGATTGCCTCCGTCACTGTTGGATTGTTCTTCGTGCCACTGCTGTTCTACGTCGTCATGCGGGCGAGCGAGCGTCTCGGCTGGAACAACCGTCCACCCGAGGATGAGGCTGCGGCCGAGATCTGAGGTAGCCTGAAGCGACGAGTTGAAAGCCCCGGCATTGTCCGGGGTTTTCTTTTGGGATGTCGGAGATCGCAACCGACCGATGCATCGGAACGCGCCGGGTTGCTACAAAATCGATGCACGTCGCCGGAAAAGGGCGTGCTGCTGACGACGATATTTGTGTGATAATTGACCAAGGCCCGGATCGCTTCGGTTTGCATGCCGGGCTGGCTTTCTATGAATGAAGCTGGAGGAGCTCCATGGAATATCGCAAGCTCGGCCCGAGCGGCACCATCGTGTCGGTGCACTGCCTCGGCGCCATGACGTTTGGCGCGGAAGCGGACGAAGCGACCTCGTTCGGCCTGCTCGACGACTTTTTCGCGGCCGGCGGCAATTTCGTCGACACGGCGGACGTCTACTCGGCCGGTGTTTCAGAGGAGATTGTCGGCCGTTGGCTCAAGGCGCGGCCGACCGAGGCCCGGCAAGCGGTGGTCGCCACCAAGGGGCGCTTTCCGATGGGCGCGGGGCCGAACGACGTCGGTCTCTCGCGTCGTCATCTGGGCGACGCCCTCGACGCTTCGCTTCGGAGACTCGGTGTCGAGCGCGTCGATCTTTACCAGATGCATGCTTGGGACGCTCTGACCCCGATCGAAGAGACACTGCGCTTCCTCGACGACGCGGTCGGCTCGGGAAAGATCGCCTACTATGGTTTCTCCAACTATGTCGGCTGGCATATTGCCAAAGCCTCCGAGATCGCCAAGGCAAGGGGCTACAGCCGGCCCGTGACGCTGCAGCCGCAATACAGCCTGCTAGTCCGCGACATCGAGTTGGAAATCGTCGATGCCTGTCTCGACGCCGGCATGGGGCTGCTGCCATGGTCGCCGCTGGGTGGTGGTTGGCTGTCGGGCAAGTACAAGCGCGACCAAGCGCCGTCGGGCGCCACGCGTCTCGGCGAAAATCCCAATCGGGGTATGGAGGCCTACGGCCCGCGCAACGCCGAAGACCGCACCTGGGCCATCATCGGGGCTGTCGAGGAAACTGCCAAGAGCCATGGCGTATCCATGGCGCAGGTCGCTTTGGCTTGGCTGGCGGCACGGCCGGCCGTCACGTCGGTCATTCTCGGAGCTCGTACGCCGGTGCAACTGGCCGACAATCTTCGTGCGGCCGACCTGCGGCTTGCCGAGGACGCGATGGAGCGCCTCACCGCCGTCAGTGCGCCAATGCCGCCCGACTATCCTTACGGCATTCAGGGGGTCGCCCAACGCCATCGCAAGCTTGCCGGCGGCCGCTGAAAGACTGGGGGATTGGGCGGGTGTTGCCCGCCCTGTCCCTTTGGCTTCACTCTACCCGTTGGATTGGTCGGCTCTGGGCGAAACCGAGGGCGAGGATCAGCAGCATCATCAGGACGATGGCCGGAATCTGCAGGCTGAAATCGACCAGCGAGTGGACGCCACCGGCGAGCACGACGGCTGCCGCCGCGGCCGGAATCGTCCAGTTTTCGCGACGGACCGCGGCGACGGCGGTGGTCCCGGCGAGGAGGAGAACGGACAACACGACGGCGATCGTGGCGGGTATGCCGAGTTCGGCCGCCAGTTCCAGATAGAGATTGTGGGCGGCGTCGAATGTCACATCCGGGCTGATCGGATCGGATTTGACCGCCCGGAACGCATCTTCGTACGTGCCGCCGCCGTAACCGCTCATCGGACGCGCCGCGATCAGGTCGAGCGTCTGCTCGTAGACGGCCAAGCGGACGTCGGCGTCTCGGTCAACCGTGGCCATGCGTTCGAACAGGATGCCGCTGGTGTTGGCAAGCACGGCACCGGTGATGAGGCCGACGATGATCATTAGGCCCGCGAGAATACGACGCGCGCCGGATGACCTGAAGACGGCGACCAAGGCGACGACACCCGCGCCGAGCGCGGCGACGAACATGCCCATGCGCGAGTGCGAGAAGGCAAGTGCCAGGCAGATCAAGGCAAGTGGTGCCACGTTGAAGCCGAGCTGCACCAGAATGCGACTGAGCCGCGAACGCGCCACGTCGTCCTCGTCAACGCCGAAGATCAGCGCCACACCCATGATGGCGCCGAAGGCGGCGAAAGTCGCGAAGCTGTTGCGATTGATGAACGTCCCCGTCGCATCGCCGATATAGGCATCCTTGGGCAAGAACAGCAGAACGTCGCCAAAGAAGGTCAACGAGGCCAGTGCGATGAGGGCATGAACGGCGATGCCGAGATAGACCACGCGAAACAGCGTTTTCGCCCGCTTCTTTTCTACGGCCACCTGCAACGCCAGCACGAAAAACAACCCGTAGGTCAGATAGCGCACCAGCATGTCGAATGTTGCACCCGGACCGATGGTGATCCGTCCGGCGAGGTCGGCCAAAGGCGATAGCGCGCCCCACTCCGGAGCGTCGGCAAGTCCGAGTGGCAGCAGGGTTATCAACATCCAGAAGATCACGAGGCCGAACAGGATGACGGGCACGGCAAAGACGGACAGCGGCAAACGCGGGCGGACGTGGCCCCGATAGAGGCCGACGGCGTAGAACAGGCCCAGCACGGCAACCACGGCCGCATAGAGCATGAAAAAGAAGGCCCGTGTGCCGCCCATGGGCAGAGGTGCCAGAAGCGCCGTCACCACCAAGGCCCACCCGAGATAGTCGTGGCCTTTCGACCTGCGGGACATACTGCTCCGGTGCACCCTGTGCTGACGACTGGCCACGTTCGGCGATCCTCCTTGATGGTGGCGGCACTCTAGCGATTTCGCCAATCGGGAGCTAGAGGATCGACCCTGAAAGTTGCAGCCTTGCCGACGGCAAGCACTCGTTCCGGCCCAACGGTTTGGGCCGTTCGCCAGTTCCTTTTGCCGGACATGCCGGCGGTGAGGGGCCGTTACCCCTCCCTGAGTGCGCCAGCGGCCTTCAAAGCCGCCGAGGCACGGTTCTCGACGCCAAGCTTCGCATAGATCTGTTCGAGGTGTTTGTTGACGGTGCGGGGGGACAGACCGAGAATCTCACCGATGTCCTTGTTGGTCTTGCCGCGACCAATCCAGAGCAGCACTTCCGCCTCCCTTGCCGTAAGGCTGAAGCAGGACTTCAGGACATCGGCTTCACCTGTCGCGCTGCGGGCGAGCCGATAGAGACGCTCGCCGGGGCCGGCGCTGCCCAACGGGGCCAGAAGCATGGGCGGGGCGCCTGGTATCACCAACTCCAACTGGCCGCCCTCATTCGCGGCGGCCGCTTCGATGGCACCGGCAATGCCCAGGTCGTCGATGAGACGACCCGCCTGGGGCGTCGCCCAGACGATGCGGCCATCGGTGTCCAGAGCCACGAGGTGCCGACCCGCCGCATCCAGGGCCGTCTGCGCCGATAGGCTGGCGCGGGCGTTGGCGAGATGAACGCGGATGCGCGCCCTGAGCTCGTCGAGGTCGATCGGCTTGGTCAGGTAATCGACGCCGCCGGCGGCAAGGCCACGAACGATGTGTTCGGTTTCCGTCAGACCGGTCATGAAGATCACCGGCACATGAGCGAGCGCCGGCATGGTCTTCAGGGATCGGCAGGCCTCGAATCCGTCCATTTCCGGCATCATCGCGTCCATCAGCACCACGTCCGGCGTGATACGGCCTGCGATGGCCAGCGCCTGGCGGCCGGACGTGGCGACCAGCACGATGACGCCTTCGGCCTCCATGGCCTCCGTCAGAAAGCCGAGCGTCTCGGGGCTGTCGTCGACAACGAGCACGGTGTCGCGGGTCTGGGTCATGACGATGTCATTGTCTCGAGAGTGGCGGAGAAACGGACGAGATCGAAGGCGGCAAGGTGGTCGCTGAGCGTTGCAATGGCTGCCGGGTCGACGTCCGTTTCGGCGAGCGAGGCGAGCTTGCCCTCCAGGCCGCGAACGTAACCGATGGCAGCGAGCGATTTGAGTTCGGCAAGATCGGCAGCGGAAACCACCGCCGTCGATCTGGCGGACGTCGGGGCTGGCGGCGGCTCGTCCACATCCGCTTCGATGAAGCTTGTGCCGAGGTGGCGGCCGAGCCGATCGAGCAGATCGGCGAGTGAGAAGGGCTTTGCGAGCAGGTCGTCATGACCGAGATCGCTGGCCGGCATGGCTCCATCGCCAATGTTGGCCGAGAGCATGACGATTGGGGTTCGGATGCCATCCGCTCGGAGCCGGCCGACGAGGTCCCAGCCGTTCATGCCGGGCATGCGGATGTCGACGAAGAGAATGTCCGGGCGGGCCGTTTCCATGAGCGTGATGCAATCCTCTCCGCCGGCTGCCGTCAGCACCGTGAACCCGAGGGGGGCGAGCATCTCAACCATCATGTCGCGGTGCTCGGCATTGTCGTCGACGACCAATATGGTGCGACGCGGGCCGACATATCCGGTCACCGGCCGGTCGCCGTCGATGGCAGCCGCGCCGACCACGGCGCCCAGCATCAGACGAACGCGGAACACGGTGCCCGCGCCGGGCGTCGAGGTGACGGAGATGTCGCCGCCCATGGTCTCGACCAGCAGGCGGGTTATGGTGAGGCCGAGCCCGAGCCCCGGCACGTTGGCGGATGCGGCATGGCGGCCGCGTTCGAAGGGTTCGAAGATCCGCCCCTGATCCTCTTCGGGAATGCCGACGCCGGTATCCGCGACGGTGAAGCGCGCCACCTGGTTTCGGTAGTCGACCGTGAGCGTCACGGTACCGCCCGGGGTGAACTTGATGGCGTTGGAGAGGAGATTGACCAGCACCTGGCGCAGGCGTTTTTCGTCCGTGCGCACCACGGCGGGAAGATCGACGGCCCGGCTGGCGTGGAACGCGAGCCCCTTGGCCTCCGCCTGCAAACCGAACATGCCCTCGACCTGGTCGAGAAGATCGTGGATTCGAACGTCGGTCAGGCGGATGCGAAAGCGGCCCGCCTCAATGCGGGAAATGTCGAGAAGACCGTCGATCAGGCCGGAGAGGTGTTCAGCCGAACGCCTGATCACGCCGACGGCGTTGCGCCGTCCCGCGGCAATGGCCGGATCGCGCTCCAAAATCTGGGCGTAACCCAGCACCGCGTTGAGCGGAGTGCGCAACTCATGGCTCAGGCCGATGACGTAGCGGCTTTTGGCATCGCTCGCGGCTTCGGCCTTCTCCTTGGCTTTTTGCAGTTCGGCGTCGGTCCGTTTATGCGCGGCGATCTCCTGGAACAGCGCCTGCGTCTGACGGGCGCTCTCCTCCTCCGCCACGCCGCGCGAATCACGGGCCAGCACGAAGAACCAGACGACGATGCCGATCACCACCGAGAAGACGAAGAACACCACAGCGAGCGTTCGTCCGATGAGGGCTGCCTCGGAGGGATGATCGATGGCGGCCTGACGATAGACGAACCACATGATGAGGCCGGACAGGGCGACCCATAGGGAGAGCTCGATGAGGTAGCGGCCAAGGCGCGTGTTGGCGATGGCGACGACGGATGGCGGCAGCAGTCTTTCGAAGATCGAGCGGGCCTGGGCACCGAGCCGCGCCTTGGGTTTGCAGCGATCGTGGCAGCGAGCGTCGAGCGAACAGCAAAGCGAGCAGATCGGTGCCTGATAGGCCGGGCAGTAGGACATGTCCTCCGCCTCGAATTCGTGCTGGCAGACCGAGCAGGTCAGCCCCGTCGCCAGCATGTAGGTTCGACGCGGCTTGCGGGCGAGATAGAATCGCCCTTCGGTGAGCCAGGCGATCAGCGGAGCCGCGATGAAGGCTGCGACGAGTGCCACGAAGGGCGCAAAGGCTTCGGCTACCGGGCCGGCAATCCCGATATGGGCGACAAGCCCCAGCAAGGTGGCCGATGCCATTGCCCCGACACCCACCGGATTGACGTCCCAGAGATGCGCGCGTTTGAACTCGATGCCGGGGGGACTGAGGCCAAGTGGCTTGTTGATGAGGAGATCGGCGGAAATGGTCGATAGCCAAGCGACGGCGACGATGGCGAACACGGCCAGGGTCCGTTCGAGCGCCTGATAGATGCCGATTTCCATCAGCAGCAGTGCGATCGAGACGTTGAACACCAGCCAGACGACGCGGCCGGGATGGCTGTGGGTGAGGCGTGAGAAGAAGTTGGACCAGGCGAGCGATCCCGCATAGGCGTTCATCACGTTGATCTTGAGTTGCGACACCACCACGAAGACGGCGGTCAGCAGATAGAGCCAGGTGCTTTCCGGCAGCACGTAGCCGAAAGCGACGGCATACATGCGCGCCGGCTCGGCGGCATGCTCGATGGAAACGCCGCTTGAGAGCGCAAGCACGGCGAGGAAGGACCCGGCGATCATCTTGGGCACGCCGAGCACCACCCAACCCGCCCCTGCGAGAAATACCGCCAGACGCCGCCGTCGGCCGGACCCCGGTAAACGGGCCGGCAGGAAGCGGAGAAAGTCGACCTGCTCGCCGATCTGGGCGGTCAGCGCCAGGATCACGGCACTCGCCGCGCCGAAGGCGACGAGCTGGAAGCCGCCACCGGCCATGCCGTCCCGCCCCGGGAAGCTCGTCCAGTCGGAAAAGCTGGTGCCGTCGGAGACGGCGATGAAAGCGAAGGGCAGAATGTTGAGCACGATCCAGATCGGCTGCGTCAGGATCTGGAAGCGGCTGATCCAGGCGATACCGTGGGTGACCAGCGGGATCACCAGAAGCGTCGAGACGATGTAGCCGGCCCAGAGAGGCAGGCCGAGGGCCATCTCCAGCGCCGTCGACATGATCGAGGCCTCGATGGCGAACAGGATGAAGGTGAAGCTCGCGTAGATCAGCGAGGTGACCGTCGAGCCGATGTAGCCGAAACCGGCGCCACGGGTCAGCAGGTCGATGTCGACACCATGGCGGGCTGCGGTGCGGGCGATCGGCCAGCCGACGGCCAGCATGGCGAGGCTTGCGGCCATGATGGCGGCCACGGCGTTGACCGTGCCGTAGGAGAGTGTGATGGCACCGCCGATCGCCTCCAGCGCCAGAAAGGAGATGGCGCCGATGGCCGTTTGCGCCACGCGTTGTTGCGACCAGCGCCGAGCCGATTTGGCGGTAAAGCGAAGCGCGTAGTCCTCCAGGGTCTCGTCGGCGACCCAACGGTTGTACTGGCGCCGTATCGGAATGATGCGCTGCCGCGCCGCCATGCCCCGCCCCTCTCTTGCACGCCCCCATTTACGGCAGACTGCCCGCTTTTCCGGCAGACGGATCGGCGCGGCCTTGATCATGTCGACCGTCCGCCGGCCTTTGAGGCGGCGGCGGTCTTCCTCGCCCGCAGTGTGCAGGGTTCGTGCCGGTTCGGCGGCGGGCTTACGTCAATCGACGTATAGGGTGTCCGGCCGGCTTGGCCGAAAGTCGAAGCGAGGACCAGACGGGGCAAGGGGCCTCGGCCTCCAGACAAAAAACGGGGAACCACAGATGTCGCAGATCTTCGATCGGCGTCGCATGACGCTTGCTGCCGTTCTCGGCGCGCTTCTCGCTTCCACGGTGGCCGGCCATTCCGCCGAAGACACCATCAAGGTCGGCGTGCTGCACTCGCTGTCGGGCACCATGGCCATTTCCGAGACGACCCTGAAGGACACGGTCCTCTATCTCATCGACGAGCAGAACAAGAAGGGTGGCGTGCTCGGCAAGAAACTTGAGGCGGTGGTGGTCGATCCGGCCTCCAACTGGCCGCTGTTCGCCGAAAAGGCCCGCGAGCTGATCTCGCAGGACAAGGTCTCGGTGGTGTTCGGCTGCTGGACCTCGGTCAGCCGAAAGTCGGTGCTGCCGGTGTTCAAGGAGCTCAACTCGATCCTGTTCTATCCCGTCCAGTACGAGGGCGAGGAATCGGAGCGCAACGTCTTCTACACCGGTGCCGCCCCCAACCAGCAAGCCATCCCAGCCGTCGACTACCTGATGAACGAGGAAGGCGTGCAGCGCTGGGTGCTGGCCGGCACCGACTACGTCTACCCGCGCACCACCAACAAGATCCTCGAGGCCTATCTCAAGGCCAAGGGCGTGGCCGCCGACGACATCATGATCAACTACACGCCGTTCGGTCACTCCGACTGGCAGTCGATCGTCGCCGACATCAAGAAGTTCGGATCGGCCGGCAAGAAGACAGCCGTTGTCTCGACCATCAACGGCGATGCCAATGTGCCCTTCTACAAGGAGCTCGGCAACCAAGGCATCAAGGCCGAGGACATTCCTGTGGTCGCCTTCTCGGTCGGCGAGGAAGAGCTGGCCGGCATCGATACCAAGCCGCTGGTCGGTCACCTCGCGGCGTGGAACTATTTCCAGTCGATCGACAGTGAAGCCAACGCCACCTTCATCGACGGCTGGCACAAGTTCATCAAGAACGACAAGCGCACCACCAACGATCCCATGGAAGCCACCTATATCGGCTTCAACGCCTGGGTGAAGGCGGTGGAAGCGGCCGGCACCACCGAGGTCGATCCGGTGATCGACACGCTGGTCGGCACCACCGTGCCCAACCTGTCGGGCGGCTATGCCACCATCATGCCGAACCATCACATCACCAAGCCGGTGCTGATCGGCGAGATTCAGGACGATGGCCAGTTCGACATCGTCTCGGAGACGGCGCCGGTGGTCGGCGACGAATGGTCGGACTACCTCGAAGGCTCCAAGGACCTGATCTCCGATTGGCGCAAGCCGCTGTCCTGCGGCAACTTCAACGTCGCCACGGGCAAGTGCGGCGGGAATTCCTGACCTCCGCGCACCCTCCGTCCGGGGCTGCCCCTGGCCCCGGACGGGCACCCGACGACCTCAAGCGCCCGTTGGTCGCTCGAGCGGATCGAAACGGACCTGCCATGACCCTCTTACGCCTCCTCGCCATTCTGGCCGTGCTGGTCCTTGGGCTTCAGCCGGCGCTTGCCGATCGCATCGCCGACGCCGATTTGCTGCCTCGCGTCGTCGCTCTCGGAGCCGGCGGCTTCGATGCGGCCGAAAAGGCCATCGCCGACCTTGCCGCGACGGCTGACGACCGGGTTCCGGCCATCCTAGATCGCCTCGGCGAAGGCGAGTTGATGGTGCGCAAGGCCGATGGCGCCGTGTTCTTCGCCGACAAGGCGGGCAAGGACTTTCGCCTCACCGATCCGGTGACCGGCGCCGACGCCGGGCTGGCTCCGAAGGCCACCGTCGAGAAGGTCAAGGTCAACAACCGCATCCGCCGCGCCATCGCCTCGGCGGTGGGTGCGCTGACCTTGATGAGTCCGGATCCGTCGGTGCGCCGGGCGGCGGCCGAAGCGGTGATGAAGTCGGCCGATGCTTCGGTCATCCCCGTGCTCGACAGGGCGATCGGCCAGGAGACGGTGGACGATATCCGCGCAGCCATGCTGGCGGCCAGGGCCACGGCACTGCTCGCGTCCGATGCGCCGGAGACCGACAAGGTGGCCTCCATCGCTGCCATCGCCGATCTCGGCAGTCGCGATGCTCTCGGTTTCCTATCCGGCTACACGTCGGCCGACGGCGCTGTGGGCGACGCCGCCCGCAAGGCCGTGGCGGCGATCGAGAGCCGATTGATGCTGTGGGATGCCGGTCAGAACCTCTGGTACGGCCTGTCGCTCGGGTCTGTGCTGCTGCTTGCCGCTATCGGGCTTGCCATCACCTTCGGCGTGATGGGTGTCATCAACATGGCGCACGGCGAAATGGTGATGCTCGGCGCCTATGCGACCTTCACCGTGCAGGAGGCGATTCGCACCTACTGGCCGGGGCTGTTCGATTACTCGTTGCTGATTGCCCTGCCAGCCGCGTTTCTGACTGCGGCGCTTGCCGGCATCCTGATCGAGCGGTCGGTGATTCGCTGGCTTTATGGCAGACCGCTCGAGACGCTGCTTGCCACCTGGGGCGTTTCGCTGATCCTGCAACAGGCGGTGCGCTCGCTTTATGGCGCCAACAATCGTGAAGTCGGCAACCCCTCGTGGATGTCCGGCTCATTTGCCCTGGGCGATATCCAGGTCACCTGGACGCGGCTCTGGATCATCCTGTTCGCGCTCGCCGTGTTCCTGGCGCTGATCGCCGTGTTGAAGCGCACCCGGCTCGGCCTCGAAATGCGGGCCGTCACGCAGAACCGCCAGATGGCCGCCGCCGTGGGAATCCGCACTCCGCTAGTCGATGCGCTGACCTTCGGCCTCGGCTCAGGCATCGCCGGCCTTGCCGGTGTCGCCCTCAGCCAGATCGACAACGTGTCGCCCAACCTTGGGCGCGGCTACATCATCGACAGCTTCATGGTCGTGGTGTTCGGCGGCGTCGGCAATCTTTGGGGCACGCTCGTCGGCGCCATGACGCTCGGCGTCGCCAACAAGCTTCTGGAGCCCTACGCCGGTGCCGTGCTGGGCAAGATCATCCTGTTGCTGGTGATCATCCTGTTCATCCAGAAGCGGCCGCGTGGCTTGTTCGCCCTGAAGGGCAGGGCGGTGGAAACATGATCACGTCTTATCTCATGAACAGCCTCGATCGACGTGGGCGCATCGTCGTCATGTTG
Source organism: Pleomorphomonas sp. T1.2MG-36 (assembly GCF_950100655.1). Classification (NCBI taxonomy): domain Bacteria; kingdom Pseudomonadati; phylum Pseudomonadota; class Alphaproteobacteria; order Hyphomicrobiales; family Pleomorphomonadaceae; genus Pleomorphomonas; species Pleomorphomonas sp. T1.2MG-36. The sequence continues at coordinate 20,514 of NZ_CATNLY010000005.1, read as the reverse complement.
CTCGTTGCCCTGGCCGTGCTGATCCCGGCGGGCAACCTTCTGGTGCCCGAGGGCAACTCCTTTCATGTCTCCACCTATCAGCTCACGCTTTGCGGCAAGTACCTGACCTACGCGCTGCTGGCGTTGTCGGTCGACCTCGTCTGGGGCTATTGCGGCATCCTGTCGCTCGGTCACGGCGCCTTCTTCGCGCTTGGCGGTTACGCCATGGGCATGTATCTGATGCGGCAGGTCGGCTCGCGTGGGGTCTATGCCGATCCGGTGCTGCCGGACTTCATGGTCTTCCTCAACTGGAAGGAACTGCCCTGGTTTTGGCAGGGCTTCGACATGGCCTGGTACGCGTTCCTGATGGTGGCGCTGGTGCCGGGTGTCCTCGCCTTCCTGTTCGGCTGGCTGTCGTTCCGAAGCCGCGTCACCGGCGTCTATCTCTCCATCATCACCCAGGCGCTCACCTATGCGCTGCTGCTCGCCTTCTTCCGCAACGACATGGGCTTTGGCGGCAACAACGGCCTGACCGATTTCAAGGATATCCTCGGCTTCCCGATCCAGGCGCCCGGCACCCGCGCGGCACTGTTTTCCGCCTCGGCGCTGATGCTGGCGCTCGGCTTCGTCGTCGCGTCGGCCGTCGTCCGGTCCAAGCTCGGCAAGGTGCTGGTCGCCATCCGCGATGCCGAGAGCCGCACCCGCTTCATCGGTTACCGGGTCGAACACTACAAGCTGTTCGTCTGGACGCTATCCGCCGTGATGGCCGGCATCGCCGGGGCGCTCTATGTGCCGCAGGTCGGCATCATCAATCCCTCCGAGTTCGACCCGGCCGCCTCCATCGAGGCGGTGATCTGGGTCGCGGTCGGCGGCCGGGGGACGCTTGTCGGGCCATTGATCGGCGCCGTGGCGGTCAACTTCGGCAAGACCTGGTTCACCGGCGTTCTGCCTGAAGTCTGGCTCTACGCGCTCGGCGCGCTGTTCGTGGTGGTGACGCTGTTCCTGCCACGCGGCATCGTCGGTCTCTGGGACATGGTGATCGCCAGACGGCCCAAGCCGGCCAAGGAGACCGGCGGACCCATTCAGAATGCGGGAGAAGCGGCATGACCGACAAGGCGGAAGGCTCGCTCCTCTATCTCGATGACGTCTCGGTGTCCTTCGACGGCTTCAAGGCGATCAACCGCCTGTCGCTGGTGCTGGAGCCGGGAGAGATGCGGGCGATCATCGGCCCCAACGGCGCCGGCAAGACGACGATGATGGACATCATCACCGGCAAGACGCGGCCCGATACCGGCGACGTGCTGTTCGACGGTTCCGTCGATCTCACCCGCCTCGACGAGGCGGCCATCGCCAATCTCGGCATCGGCCGCAAGTTCCAGAAGCCGACGGTGTTCGAAAGCCATAGCGTCGAGGACAATATCGCCCTGGCTCTGAAGGGCCGGCGGGGTGCCCTCGCCGCGCTGTTCCACCGTCGGTCGACCGCCGAGCAGGACCGCATCGACGCCTTGCTCGCCACCATCCGCCTTTCCGACAAGCGCGACCTTCTGGCAACCCGCCTGTCGCACGGCCAGAAGCAGTGGCTCGAGATCGGCATGCTGCTCGCCCAGGAGCCACGCCTTCTCCTGGTCGACGAGCCGGCTGCCGGCATGACCGACGCGGAGACGGCGGAAACGGCGATCCTGCTCAAGGAAATCGCCAGGACGCAGTCGGTGGTGGTGGTCGAGCACGACATGACTTTCGTTCGCGCCCTGGGCGTCAAGGTGACCGTGCTGCATGAGGGCTCGGTTCTGGCCGAGGGATCGCTCGATGCCGTATCGGCCAATCCGAAGGTCATCGAGGTCTACCTCGGGCGGTGAGGGACTGAAAACATGCTGAATGTCGAAACCGTCGACCTCCACTACGGCGCCGCCCAGGCGCTCCGAAAGGTGTCGTTGTCCGCCACCGCCGGGCGCGTCACGGCAGTGCTCGGGCGCAATGGCGTCGGCAAGACCTCGCTGATGCGGGCGATTGCCGGCCTGCAGGCGATTTCCGGTGGCGCGATTCGTCTCGATGGCGACGATCTCAATGGCCTGTCGCCTTACGAGCGGGTGCGGCGCGGCGTTGCCATTGTGCCGCAGGGGCGCGAGATCTTCCCCCTCCTGACGGTGGAAGAAAACCTTCAGACCGGGTTTGCCACGCTGAAGCGCGCCGATCGCTACGTTCCGGATATGGTCTACGACCTGTTTCCGGTGCTGAAGGACATGCTGCGCCGGCGCGGCGGCGACCTCTCCGGCGGACAGCAGCAACAGCTCGCCATCGGCAGGGCGCTGGTGACGCGGCCGCGTCTTCTCGTTCTCGACGAACCGACCGAGGGCATCCAGCCTTCGATCATCAAGGACATCGGCCACGCCATTTCATTCCTGCGCCGTCAGGGCGACATGGCGATCGTGCTGGTCGAGCAGTACTTCGATTTCGCCAAGGATCTCGCCGACGATTTCGCGGTCATGGAACGCGGCGAAGTGGTGATGTCCGGCAATCGCGACAGCATGGACGAGGAGGCGGTGCGGGGCAGAATAGCGGTGTGATCGCCTCATCAAACCGATGCGGCCTTGAAAAGCTGCCCGGCACGTGCGATTTCCTGAACGGACATCCCGATGCAAGCGGAAGCCGGGGACGTTATGCGACTGACCAGCTATTCCAACTATTCGCTGCGCGTGCTGCTGGCCGCCGCCGCTCGTTCGCCCCGTCTGACCACGATCCGGGAAGTGGCGGAGGCCTTCGACCTGCCGCAGTCGCATCTCGTCAAGTGCGTCCATCAGCTCGGCACCTGGGGCTATCTCGAAACGGTGCGGGGCAACCGGGGCGGTTTCCGTCTCAAGCGGCCGGCGGAATCGGTGGTCATCGGCGAGGTGGTTCGCCGGACCGAGGACGGCCTGTCCGTGGTGGAATGTCTCGACCCCGAGACCAATACCTGTCCGCTGACCGACCGCTGTCGCATGAGCCAGGTGCTGCGCCGGGCGACCGACGCTTTTCTCGACGTCCTCGACCGGTTGACCCTCGCCGACGTGGCCGGCAATGAGGCGGACTTCAGGGCGTTGCTCGATGGCGGGGCGCCGGCGAGGCCGGTTCGGGCCGTCTCATGTGGCGAAGAGCCGCTGGTCGTCCGCGCCTGATCGCTCTCATGTCTCCGGAGTGACTCTCTCGCCGCCTAGGCCGTCTCGGACGCGTGCGGATGAGCGTGATCTATGAGGATGTCGGCAACCGAGATCGCCGCGAGCTCGTCCCGCATCGCCCGGTAGGCCTCGGTGCAGGCCGGGGCCAAAGCGCAGTTCCGGCAGGCGGTCGCGTCGGTTCGTCCGCAGATGCGCATGTCATCTTCCGGCTCGAAAAGGTCGATCACCGACAGCACCGAAATCTTCTCCGCGGGGCGGCCGAGGCGATAGCCGCCGCCTCGTCCACGGCGGCCAACCAGAAGGCCGGCACGGGCAAGCGCGTTGCAGGAACGGATGACGCGTGCTTCCGGCATGCCGAGCCGGCTGGCCATCTCCGGAAGCGTCACCGGTTCGCCGTCTCCGCAGATCATCAGAATTCGAAGGGCGCCGTGGGTCACAGCGTTGATTTTCATGGCGACCTTCCTCCAAAGGTATATTGACTGTATAGCTTTATATCGCTAGTTCTGTCCATGTCGATTGTCGGAGGGGGATTCCGACGGTCTGCCGGTGCCAACCGGCCACGGGGGTCGCAAGATGATGGTCGTTCATGCCGTCGCGGTCGGTGATTTTCGCCGGAAGCGAGCGGTCGACGCTGCCTGTTCGCCCTCCGGATCGATGAGTTCTGCCCTCCGCCGGCTTGCCGGCGACGCGGCGAGCCCTTGAGGAAGAACGCGGCGGCTCGAGCGCGACAGACGCTCATGGGCTGCCTTCGCTGAGAGGATGTCGACCATCATGTTCGATCAGACATTCGTGGAGTTGTCGCGCTGGCAGTTCGCCGCCACGGCAATGTACCACTTCATCTTCGTGCCGTTGACGCTGGGGCTCACCTGGCTGCTGGTCATCATGGAAACCGTCTATGTGATGACCGGCAAGGAAATCTACCGGGACATGACCAAGTTCTGGGGCAAGCTGTTCGGCATCAATTTCGCCCTGGGCGTCACGACCGGTCTCACCATGGAGTTCCAGTTCGGCACGAACTGGTCCTACTACTCGCATTATGTGGGCGACATCTTCGGTGCGCCGCTGGCCATCGAAGGTCTGATGGCCTTCTTCCTCGAATCGACGTTCATCGGCCTGTTCTTCCTCGGATGGGAGCGGCTTACCAAGCGGCAGCATCTGGCGGTCACCTTCCTGACGGCGATCGGCTCCAACCTGTCGGCCCTCTGGATCCTGGTCGCCAACGGCTGGATGCAGAATCCGGTCGGCTCCATCTTCTCGCCCGAGACGATGCGCATGGAGATGCAGTCGTTCGCCGAGGTGGTGTTCAATCCGGTGGCCCAGGTCAAGTTCGTCCATACCGTCGCTGCCGGCTACACCACCGCCTCGATGTTCGTGCTGGCCATTTCATCCTGGTATCTCCTGAAGGGGCGTGATGTCGCCTTCGCCAAGCGCTCGTTCGCCGTCGCTGCCGGCTTTGGCCTTGCCTCCTGCCTTTCGGTCATCGTGCTCGGCGACGAGAGCGGCTACGAACTCGGCGACGTGCAGAAGGTCAAGCTTGCCGCCATCGAGGGCGAGTGGGAGACCCAGCCGGCCCCGGCACCGTTCAACTTGATCGGTTTCCCCTCGCAGGAGGAAAAGGTCACCCACGGTGCGATCGAGATCCCCTATGCTCTCGGCCTCATTGCCACCCGGTCGCTCGACAAGCCGGTGCACGGCCTCAACGATCTCCGCAACGAGCATCTCGCCCGCATCCGTTCGGGCCAGGAAGGCTACGCGGCGATGATCAAGATCCGCGGCGGCGACACCACGCCTGAGACGCGCGCGGTGTTCGATGCGCATGCCAAGGACATCGGCTTCGGCCTTCTGCTGAAGCAGTTCGTCGAGGATCCGGCCACCGCCACCGAGGAGCAGATTCAAGCCGCTGCCGACAGCACCATTCCCAAGGTCTGGCCGCTGTTCTGGGCCTTCCGCTTCATGGTCGGCTTCGGCTTCATCATGCTGGTCGTCTTCGCGTCGGCCTTCTACGTCAGCGCCCGGCGCAGCCATGAGAAGAATCGCTGGTTGCTCAGGGCCGCGTTGTGGGCCTTGCCGTTGCCTTGGCTTGCCTGCGAACTTGGCTGGTTCGTCGCCGAGTTCGGCCGTCAGCCCTGGGCGATCGGCGAAGTGCTGCCGACCTTCCTCGGCACGTCGAGTCTCACCATCACCGACCTGATCTTCTCGTTGACCGGCTTCCTGGTGCTCTACACCGGCCTTCTGGTGATCGAGGTCTACCTGATGTTCAAGTTCGCTCGCCTCGGCCCGAGTTCGCTCGGTACCGGCCGCTACCACTTCGAAACTCAGATGCCGGAATCGATCCGCGTCGCAGCGGCAGAGTGAGGAAAGCACCATGTTCGATTATGAAATCCTGAAGTTCATCTGGTGGATTCTGGTCGGCGCCCTGCTGATCGGCTTCGCCATCACCGACGGCATGGACATGGGCGTGGGTTCGCTTTTGCCCTTCGTCGCCAAGACCGACGCCGAGCGGCGGATTGCCATCAACACCGTCGGCCCCCACTGGGACGGCAATCAGGTGTGGCTGATCACCGCCGGCGGCGCCATCTTCGCCGCTTGGCCCGCCGTTTACGCCGCTGCCTTTTCCGGCTTCTACATGGCGATGCTGCTCGTGCTGTTCGCCCTGTTCTTCCGGCCGGTTGGTTTCGATTACCGTTCGAAGCTCGACAATCCGAAGTGGCGTAACGCCTGGGACTGGGGGCTGTTTGCCGGTGGCGCCATTCCGGCGCTGATCTTCGGCGTCGCCTTCGGCAACCTGCTGCAGGGCGTGCCCTTCCGCCTGGACGAACTGCTGCGCGTTCATTACCAGGGTTCGTTCATCTTCGCCCTGCTGCCGCTGCTCAACCCCTTCGCGCTTCTGGCGGGGCTGATCTCGCTGGGCATGCTGGTCGCGCACGGCGCCATCTGGCTGCAACTCCGCGCTTCCGGAGAGGTGGCGGCGCGGTCGCGGGCGCTGGCGGTCCGGTTGTCGCCGGTCATCGCCGTGTTGTTTGCCGTCGCCGGGGTCTGGGTCTGGCTCGGCATCGACGGCTACCGCATCGTGTCGCAGCCGCCGCTCGATGCCATGCCCAACCCGCTCAACAAGCAGGTGGTGGTGGCGTCCGGCGCCTTGCTGGATATCTACACGACGATGCCAATTGCGATCCTGGCGCCGGTCATCGGCCTTCTGGGGCCGCTGCTGACGGCTCTCCTGGCAAAAGCCAATCGTCCCGGCTTCGCGTTCGTCACATCGGCACTCGGCCTGGCCGGCATCATCGGCACGGCCGGACTCTCGATGTTCCCCTTCGTGATGCCGTCGAGCCTCGATCCGAACTCCAGCCTGACCGTGTGGGACGCCACCTCCAGTCATCTGACGCTCAACGTCATGTTCTGGGCCGTGGTGATCTTCCTGCCGATCGTGCTCGCCTACACCGTTTGGTGCTACTGGCGGATGTGGGGGCGCGTCACGACGGAAGAGATTTCCGCCCGCTCGCACTCGGCCTACTGACTAAGGAGAACGGACAATGTGGTATTTTGCCTGGATCCTCGGTGTCACGGCGGCGGCCGCGATCGGCGTGATCAACGTCATGTGGTTCGAATTCCAGGACGGTCTCGACATCGACGCGTCCAAATGACACAGCCCGGCGCGGCGCCTCTCCGCCGCGCCACCGGGCCGGCACGGTTGTCCCGCCCCCGTGCCGGCCGTCTTTCCAATCGCGCCCAAGTGAAGGCCTCCGCCCTTGCGGTTCCGATCGGCGCGTGGCAATCCGGCTTGCCCCATTCGAAGCACCGGCCCGTTCTTTCCGCATGAGCAAACCCGAGACCCTTCTCGAAGACCTTTCGGCCAGCGTGCGAAAGGAAACGGCGCTTCTGCTTGCCGCTGCCGTTGCCGAAGGGCTGCTGGGGGTGGCCGCCGCCTTCATCACCGCCCGCGTCATAGATGCGGCGGTCTTTCGCGGCGCCGATCTTGCCGCCGTCCTGCCCGCGCTCGCTCAGCTTCTCGGCATCGCCCTTGTCAAGGCGGCCCTCGGCTATGCCGGCGCGCAGATCGGCTTCGCGGTGTCGGCACGGGCGCGAAAGAGCTTGTTCGCTAGGTTGCTCGATCATGTTGCGGCGCTGGGGCCGGTACGTCTCTCCGGCACCGCCACCGGCGACTTGGCAACCACGCTGACCGACGCCGTTTCCGGAATCGAGCCCTATTGGCGCCAATGGCTGCCGGCAACCGCCACGGTCGCCGTGTTGCCCGTCGCAATTCTTCTCGCCGTATTGCCGGTCGACTGGCGGTCGGCAGTGACCTTCGCGGTGACGTTGCCGCTGTTGCCCTTGTTCATGGTGCTGGCCGGACGGTCGGCCGAACGGGCCAACCAGCGGCAATGGGCGTCGATGGCGCGGCTCGGCGGCCATCTTCTCGACGCCGTTGCCGGTCTCGCCGATCTCGTGCTGCTCGGCGCGGCCAAGCGCGAGGTGGCTCTCGTCGCCCGGACGGCCGACGGCTATCGCCGCGAGACCATGAAGGTGCTGCGCCTCGCTTTCCTGTCGGCGCTGGTTCTCGAGTTCTTCGCCACAGTTTCCATCGCGGTGACGGCGGTGCTGATCGGGTTCCGCCTCCTGTGGGGCGAAGTCGCCTTTGTCGACGGTCTCACCGTGTTGTTGCTCGCGCCGCTGTTCTACGCGCCGCTCCGCACACTGGGCACCGAGCGGCATGCGCGCATGGAAGCGGTGGCCGCCGCCGAGCGGCTTGCCGATTTTCTGGCGCGGCCGGTGCCCGAGCGATCCGTCGGCGAACCGTTTGCCGCCAGAGGCGCGGTGTCCGTGCGCTTTGACAATGTCTCGGCCAGCTACGGCGGCGAACGTCTCGCCCTCGACGGCGTCAGTTTCGAGATCCGGCCCGGCGAGCAGGTAGCGATTGTCGGCGAGAGCGGCGCCGGCAAGTCGACGATCCTGTCGTTGATCGCCGGATTTCTGGAGCCCGTGGCGGGAACCATCCTCATCGGTGACCGTCCGCTTGCCTCGCTCGATCTTGCCGACGTCAGGCGCCGTATCGCCTTCCTGCCGCAGCGCGCCTTCCTGTTCGACGCATCCATCGCCGAAAACGTCGCCATGGGCCGGCCCGGCGATGTCGCGGCGGCGCTGAGGGCCGCACGTGCCGACGAGTTCGTGGGCCGCCTTCCCCATGGCGCGGACAGCCGGCTCGGCGAAGATGGCGCCGGTCTTTCGGGAGGGGAAGCACAACGGCTGATGCTCGCCCGCGCCTTCTTCGCCCCGGCTCCTCTGGTCCTGATGGACGAGCCGACCGCCCATCTCGACGCCGCCACCGAGGCGGCGGTGGGCGAAGCGATCGCCGCGCTGTCCGCCGGTCGGACACGCCTCACCATCGCCCATCGCCTCAAGACCGTGGAAGCCGCCGATCGGGTGCTGGTTCTCTCCGGCGGGCGGCTTGTCGAGGAGGGAAGGCCGGATGAGCTCAAGGCGCGCGGCGGCGCCTTTGCCGCCATGCTGGCGACCTTGGATGTTGGAGGCGCGGCGTGAGAGATCTGTTCCGTCTCCTCGGCCTCTATCGACGGCTTGTCGGATGGATCCTGCTGTCGATGTTGGTGTCGCTCGTGGCGACGCTCGCCAATGTCGGATTGATGGCGGTGTCCGGATGGTTCATCACCGCCATGGCGGCGGCTGGTCTTGCCGGCGTCACCATGAACTATTTCACCCCGGCGGCGATCATCCGGGGACTGGCCATCCTGCGGACCGGCGGCCGCTACATCGACCGGGTGACCGGCCATGAAGCGACCTTGCGCCTTCTCGCCGACACGCGCACCCATCTGTTCGCCAAGATGGTGCCGCTCGCTCCGGCCGCTCTCGACGATCTCCGCTCGGGCGACCTGCTCGCTCGCCTCAAGGCCGATATCGACCGTCTCGAGCTGACGTTCCTGCGACTCCTGTCGCCGTTGGCCGTCGCTTTGCTGACGCTCGCCGCCGTGGGGCTGGTGCTGTTTCTGCAAGATGGGCCGCTATCGGCCGGCGTCATCGCGGTTCTCGCCGGGTGCGGCCTTCTGGCCCCGGCGTTCGCCGCCGTGGCCGCGTCAGGCCCGGGCCGGGCGCTGACGGCACAGTCGGCCGATCTCCGCCGGCTGGTGGTCGACGATCTCTCCGGCCTGCTGCCGCTCATGGTCACTGGCGCCTTCGCCGAGCATCGCGACCGGCTTGTCCAGGCGATGGGCTCGCTCATCGAGGTCGAGCGCCGGCTGGCTCGCAGAGCCGCCTTCGGGCAAGCACTTGGACGGCTCTCCGGCGATCTGGCCCTGATCGTGGCGCTTGCCATAGGCGTGCCGCTCGTGGCCGCGGGCCGCATGGCCGGCCCGGATCTGGCGATGGCGGCACTCCTGTCGCTGTCGGCGGCTGAGGCGTTTATGGGGTTGCCGGCGGCCTTTCTCGGCGTCGCATCGACCCTCGCCTCGGCGCGCCGGCTGTTCGCAATCCTCGATCGCAAGCCGCCGGTCATCGAGCGCACCGATCCCAGGCCGATGCCCCAAGGGCGCGACATCAACTTCGATGGCGTGACGCTACGCTATCCGGGGGCTGTCCGGCCGGCGCTCGATGATGTGACACTCGACATTCCCGGCGGCTGTCACGTGGCGCTTGTCGGCGAAAGTGGCGCCGGCAAGTCGTCGGTGGTCGCCCTGCTCGCCAGGTTGCGCGATCCCGGCGCGGGCGAGATCCGACTCGGCGGCACGCCGCTCAAAGACCTCACGCTTGCAGACGTCCGCAAGACGATCGGCGTGGTGCCGCAGAAGCCGCATCTCTTCACCACGACGCTCGAAGACAATCTCCGCCTCGGCCGTCCGTCGGCCACAGCCGACGAGCTCGCCACCGTTCTCGATGTGGCCGGGCTCGCCGATTTTGTCGCCCGGTTGCCCGAGGGGCTCGCGACGCCGGTCGGAGTCGCGGGGGCGACGTTGTCGGGTGGCGAGGCGCGTCGCGTGGCCATTGCCCGCGTTCTGCTGCTCGATCCGGACATACTCGTTCTCGACGAGCCGGGCGAGGGTCTTGATCCCGAGACGGAAGCCGCCGTTCTCGATCGTGTGCTCGACCGGATGGCCGGCCGGACGGTCATCATGATCACCCATGCCCGCGCCGCGCTTCACCGTATGGACCGCGTCGTGCAACTCGACGGTGGCCGGATCGTCTCGAATCCCGCATCTTCTGCGGTCTGACGGAGAACGCGGCGCTTGTGCGCCCATCTCCACCATGCTAAGGGGCTGCGAACCTTTTGGGAGAGTTGCATGCTCTTCGGTCACGATCAGCGACGACGACGCGACGCACGCGCTTTTGAGCGCGCTTTCGCGTTTTCCTGCGTCTGATCGGTCGACCCCTCGGGGATTGCGGATCGATGGCGCCGCACCCCGCTTTTCCACGGTTCGACATGACCGCCATCGATCTCTCGCTTGTCCGCTCCATCGATACCTTCGCGCTCGAGGACGTCGTCTTTCGTCCCGAAGCGGCCGATGATGCCGCCGCCATCGACGCCATCCACGACGTGACCTTCGGCCCCGGCCGCTACAGCCGCACGGCGTTCCGTCTGCGTGAGGGCCATGCTCCCGACGGTCCGACGAGCCTTGTTGCCGTCTACCGGGGGAACGTCATCGGTTCGGTGCGGCTGACCGCGATCGTGGTGGGCGAAACGCCTGCGCTGTTGCTTGGTCCGCTCGCCGTGTTGCCGGCGCTCAAGAGCCTCGGCGTCGGCAAGGCGCTGATGCGGCTTTCCATGGAGGCGGCACGGCAGCGGCACCACAGGCTGGTCGTGCTGGTTGGCGATCTTCCCTATTACTGGCCGTTCGGTTTTCGCGTCGTGCCGGCGGGTCGACTGGAACTGCCGGGACCGGTCGATCCGGGCCGCTTGCTCTGGGCCGAATTGACGCCGGGCGCTTCCGACAGCGTCGCCGGCCCGGTCAGGGCAACCGGCCCGTCCGTCTGACCGAGCCGGCCGGTTACCGGCTTTCGCGCCACCAGAGGCCGCCTACGGCCAGCAACAGCAAGGCGCCGGCGAGCAGCCCCAGATAGACCGGCACGGTGTCGATGCCGGCGACCTCGTAAGTCTCCGACGCCTTGAACCCGATCCAACCGTCGCCCGAATAGGTGCCGGCGGCGGGGCGGCGCAGGGCAACCGTGGGAATGGCCAGTGGCCCCCCGGTTTCCTTCCTGAGCCGTACCGCCGCGCCGCCCGTCGCTTCGGCGATGGGACGGGCCGGCTCCACGGTCGAGACGAGCGCCCGGAACTCGCGCGGGTTGGCGGGGCCAACGTGGGCAAGCGCCGTGAGCGTGCCGTCGCTCGCCTTGTAAAGGCCGGGTAGTTGCGCTGCCAGCGTCGTGCCGAAACGACCGGGGGCGAGCGGTGCAAGGTCGACGATTCGCCGTTCGGAGCCGTCCGGGAATGTCACGGTCACCGGCTCGGCGGTGTCCTTCAACGTCCGCCGTTCGACAGTGAGGCGGCCGCCTTCCCCGGAAAGGCGAAGCGCCTCCTCCTCGAGCTCGGGCTCGCCCATCAGCCAGTGTGCGACGTTGCGCAATAGTTCGACATGCGGACCGCCGCCCTCGAAGCCGCGCGCCCACAGCCAGACCTGATCGCTGAGCAGCATGGCGACGCGGCCTTTGCCCTCTCGGGACAGAACGAGCAGCGGCTTGCCGTCCGGACCCGACATCAGCGCATCGCCGCGGCTTTCGCGAGCCTCGACCAGGCGGAACCAGCGCGACCAGCGCGGCGGATCGGTATCGCCGCCCGGCAGGCTCGCCGTGACAGGGTGGCGGGCGCCGAGCGGGGTGATGGCCGGCTTGAACGGCGTTTCGACAATGTTGCCGTCCGGGATGGCCGGCAGAAGGGGCGCAAGCGGACTGTCGTAGACGCTGTCGGCGTTGAGCGGATCGGGACCGGTCGCCATCAGCAGCGCCCCGCCGTCGGCGACGTAGCGGGCGATGTTGTCGAAGTAGAGAAGCGGCAGCACGCCGCGCTTCTCGTAGCGGTCGAAAATGATCAGGTCGAAATCGTCGATCTTCTCGTCGAACAGTTCGCGGGTGGGGAAGGCGATCAGCGACAACTCGTCGATCGGCGTGCCGTCCTGCTTTTCCGGCGGCCGCAGGATGGTGAAGTGGACGAGGTCGACCGACGCGTCGGACTTTAGAAGATTGCGCCAGGTGCGTTCGCCGGCGTGCGGTTCGCCCGATACCAGCAAAACGCGAAGCGCCTGGCGCACGCCGTCGATGACGGCGACCTCCGTGTTGTTGAGCGGCGAAATCTCGCCGGGGAGCGGCGGGGCTTCCACCTCAACGATGTTGTCGCCAGCGTGAGGTATGGCAATGTCGACGGTGCGCTCGTCGCCCGGCGCCATGGCGACCGTCGCCACGACCTCGCCGTCGCGACGCACCACCACCGGCACCGCCGCACCGTCGGGCGAGCGGCCGTCATCGACGAGTCGGAAGCTGAGGCTCTGCGTCGAGCGCACAAGAGCGAACTTCGGGCTTGAGGTCAGTTCGATGCGGCGGTCGTATTCGCCGGGATCGCCGGTGACCAGCACATGGACCGGCGCCGAGAAGCCAAGGCCTGCGACACTCGTCGGCACGTCGTGGATGCGGCCGTCCGTGACGAGCGCGACGCCGCCGATCCGGTCGGCGGGTACGTCGGAAAGCGCGCGTGCGACATCGGCGAAAAGGCGCGTGCCATCGGCGTTGTCGGTGGCGGCGGCCGGCACTTCGCGAAGTTCGACGCCCGAAAGACGGGACAGGCGCTCCTTGAGAGCCGCATAGGCGGCGTCGGTATCGGCCGGTCGACCGGCCAAAGCCTGCGAGGCGCTGCGATCGGCAACCAGTGCCACCACGGAGGGGAGGGCCTTGCGGTCCTCGGCGACCAGTTCGGGCCGCGCCGCGCCGAGCAGGAGCAGGGCAAGGGCAAGCGCCCTGAAGAGCACGCCCGGGCGGCGGCGGAAGGCCATCAGCGCGAGAACGGCGAGCGCCATGACGCCGCCGGCGACGATGACGGACACGGGCAGCAGGGGCGTAAAGGAAATCGACCAGATCATGATGGTCTCATTCCCCCAGCCGTTCGAGGAGGGCCGGTACGTGCACCTGGTCCGCCTTGTAGTTGCCGGTCAGGACATACATGACGATGTTGACGCCGGCGCGAAAGGCGAACTCGCGCTGGCGCGGGGAGCCCGGTACCAGGGGGTGCAGGAAAGCGCCACCGTCGTCGGCCGCCCAGGCGCCGGCAAGGTCATTGCCGGTGATCAGCAGCGGCGAGACGCCGTCGGCAGCTCGTACCGGACGCGCCTGGTCGCCCTCGTCCTCGACGTCATCGGGCGCCTCGACCCACAGGGGGGAGCCTTCGGTTCGGCCGACGAAGGCGCCAAGCAGGTAAAAGGACTTGGTGAGCACGTGGTCGGAGGGGACCGGCTCGAGAGGAGGCACGTCGATTGTCGACAGCATGTCGCGCAGCCGCATGGTGTTGGGCGAGGTGGTGGAGAAGTCGGCATCGTCGCGGCTGTCGAACAGCACGGTACCACCGTCTTTCATGAAGGTTTCGATGCGGCCCATGGCGGCGGCCGAAGGCATCGCCGCCGCCGCGTCGATGGGCCAGTAGATCAGCGGAAAGACCGACAGTTCGTCGTGTTCCGGATCGACGGCCATCGGCTCGCCCGGCTCCAGCGAGGAATGGGAGGCGATGAAGCGGGAAAGCGTGGACAGGCCTGCGCGGCTGGTATCGTCGATATCGGCTATGCCGGTCTCGACGTAGGCCAGCCGGGTGGTGGACAGCGCTTCCAGAAGGTGCTCGTCGTCGGCGGCATGGACGGGGCGCGGCATCAGGAGAATCAGGAGCCCGATCATCGCGACGGCCGCCGTCGGTCTGCGTCGCCTGAATCCCCCGGCGAGCGCGGTGACCGCGAGCCCGTCGATCAGAAGGAGCAGGAAGGCGAGGCCGAAAGCGAACGGCGACAGGTCGATCGCCGTTTCGGCGATGAGACCGATCCGGCGTACGCCCGGCGCCACGTCGGCAAGGTCGGGCGACGTGTAGGTCATGTCCGGCCTCATAGGATTGAGGGCTCGGAAGCCGTCGTCGCTCCCGTAGAGGCCCGGTGGCGTCGCACGCGAGGGGCGGATGGTCGCGATGTTCGATTCGCGGACGCCGGTGGCATCGGCCGTCGGCGCCGAGGCCCGGCCATAGCCGTCGAGAAGGGAGAGCGGAGGCAGCACGGTGTTGCCGCCCATCTCGCGCGTGCCGCCATCGGCCGCGCCGAGGGCTATGGTTCGGCGCAGCATGTCCACGAACACGCCGGATATCGGCAGGTTGGACCAGCGCGTGTCGGCGGTGACGTGGAACAGAACCAGCCAGCCAGCCCCGACGCGCGCGGCGGTGACCAGCGGCGTGCCGTCGGAAAGACTGGCCCAGGTCCTGTCTGCGAGGTCGACGCCGGGTTCGGCGAGCACCTGTCGGTTCACCGTCACGTCGCCGGGCACCGCGAGGCCCGCATAGGGTCCGTTGTCGGAGAAGCTGCCCAGCGACTGGGGTTGGCTCCACGACAGGGAGCCGCCGAGGGCCCGGTCGCCACGACGAAGCGGAGTCGGCACTTCGGTCTCGTCTGATGCGGCCAGTCGCGGCCCGGCGAAGCGAACGAGCACGCCGCCTTTTTCCATGAAAGCGTGGGCGAGCGAAGCCTCACCCGTACCGAGACGACCGACGTCGGCGACCAGAATGGCGGTCGGCCGCGTTTCGATCGCCGCCTTGAAAGCGTCCGCGAGCGCGCCCTGGCTGGGAACGGTCACTTCGGCAAACGGTGCGAGCGCTTTTTCAAGGAAGTATTCGGGCGCGATCAGCGGTCGAGCCGCGTCGCTGCCGGTCGCGGTGACGATGGCGACCGACCGGCGGCGCCAACGATCGTCAAGGAGATGAACACCGAGCGCCGAGTTGACGCCCGTCACTTCGGCGCGGGCGATGTCGTTGCGAATTTCGAGCGGCAGCTCGAAGCGGACGTCGCCTCTGGCAGCGCCGCTGGCCAAGGCAAATGCGCGTTCGTCGAGAAGCCGCCCCTTGCGATCGAGGAGGCGGAGTTTTCCGTCCTCCGGTGCGCCGGCTTCCGGCCGCCTGAGATGAACGGAGACGGCGGTACCGTCCTGCTCGACCGCCTCAATGGCCACGGGAGTGGGGCGGCTGGAAACGGCAAGCGTCATCGGTGCGCTGCTCGAAAGGCGTGCGAGACCGGCGAGGAAGTCATGCGCCGTGCCGTCGTCACCCGGCTCGGGCAGGGCGACGATCTCGCCCGGCGGCGTCGCGGCGGCCAGGCGGGTGAGGGCGGGCAGCAACGGAGCCCGATCCGGCAGGGTCGGGCGCGGCACAAGGGCGTTGATGCGCCGGAGCGCTTCGGTTGCCGTCGTCTGCGCACCGATGCCGTCCGGCCCGTCGGCCGTGGCGACCAGCAGCACCGGCCGTCCGGCGTCATCGGCTTCCGAGAGAATGGCGGCTGCGGTGGCGCGGCGCTCCGGCCAGTCGGGCGCGGCGCTGGCGCCGTTGTCGATGACGAGCCATAGCGGACCCTGGCCGCGGACGGTCCGCTCGGCCGGCTGGAGGACCGGGCCGGCGACCGCCAGCACGATCAGGCCGGCGATCGCAAGGCGCAGGGCGATCAGCCACCAGGGCGTACGGACCGGCGTCTCCTCGTCGCGCTTCGGACGGATGATCAGAGCAAGCGGCGGGAACAGGCGCGTCACCGGGCGCGGCGGTGTCGCCTTCAGGAGCCACCAGATCGCCGGCAGGGCGAAGAGACCGAGGAGGGCCAGCGGTGCGGCGAAGGAAAGGCCGCTCATGCTCCCCCTCCTTCGGGTGCCGAGAGCTGACCGCAGAGGGCGATCAACGTCTCGGTGGCCGGTCGATCCGTCCGTGCAAGCGTATGGCTCCAGCCGGGTCGGCAGGCGGCGACGAGACGCGCGCGATGCTCGGCCCGGCTGGCGAGGTAGGTCTCGCGCCAGGCCTCGGCGCGGCCGGCCGTCAGGCGGGCGCCGGTTTCGGGGTCGACGAAATCGACGCGCCCGGCAAAGGGAAAGGTTTCCTCGACCGGGTCGGCGATCTCGACCAGATGCACGCGGCTTTCGAGTGTCGCAAGGTCGGCAAAAAGCGAATCGCGCTTTGCCGGCGCTCCGAGAAAGTCGGAGATGAGCACGGCGTCGTCGCGGCGGCGCATGGCTGTCGGCGCGCGGCTGGCGTCGACCGAACCAAGCCGGGCGAGCTTCATGGCGATCACTTCGGCGCCATCGCGCCTTGTAGTCGGCTCGGCGTCGCCGACGATGCCGACGCGTTCGCCGGCACGCGCCAACAGCTCGGCAATCGACAGGGCGAGGGTGAGCGCGAGGCTGCCCTTGCTGGTGTTGGCGAGTTCCGAGCGGAAGTCCATGGATGAGGTGAGATCGACCCAGAGCCAGACGGTATGTGCGTTTTCATGTTCGCGCTCGCGCACGTAGAGCGTCTCGTCGCGGGCCGACCGTCGCCAGTCGATGCCACGCATGGATTCTCCGGACAGAAACGGACGAAATTGCCAGAAGTCTTCTCCCGGTCCGGCCCGTCGGCGTCCGTGCCAGCCGGCGGCGACCGTCGCTGCCACGCGCCGTGCCTCGATCAGGAGGTCGGGCAAGGCGGCGGCAAGACTGCGCGCAGCGGCGACGCCTTCCGGCGCCAGGGCATCTTGCCCCACCATACTCAGATCACCTTTGCGAGGATGAGACCGATGACCTCGGCGACGGCGCGGCGGCGGGCACGCGCCTCGAAGGTGAGCGCCATGCGATGCTTCAATACCGGCACCGCGAGAGCGGCGACATCGTCGAGCGACGGCGCATAGCGACCGGTCATGAGCGCGCGGGCGCGAACGGCCAGCATCAGCGACTGCGCGGCGCGGGGACCGGGCCCCCAGGCGATGTCACGAGCCGCTTCCGGAACGAGATCGGCACCGGGGCGGGCGCTGCGCACCAGATCGAGAATCGCCTCGACGATCCGCTCGCCAACCGGCATGCGGCGAACCAGCGCCTGCAGCGCCTGCAGTTCGCCGTCGGCGAGCAATCGTTCGGCCGTCGCTTCGGCGTGGCCCGTGGTCTCTATGAGAATGCGGCGCTCGGTGTCGCGGTCCGGATAATCGAGGTCGATCTCCAGCAGGAAGCGGTCGAGCTGCGCTTCGGGCAGCGGATAGGTGCCTTCCTGTTCCAGCGGGTTCTGCGTCGCCAGAACGTGGAACGGTGCGGGAAGGTCGTGGCGGACACCGGCGACGGTGACGTGATGCTCCTGCATGGCCTGCAGGAGAGCGGATTGGGTGCGCGGGGAGGCGCGGTTGATCTCGTCGGCCATGACGAGCTGGGCGAACACCGGCCCATGAATGAAGCGGAAGGAACGACTGCCATCGGCCGCCTGATCCAGCACTTCCGAGCCAAGAATGTCGGAGGGCATCAGATCGGGCGTGAACTGGATGCGCCGCTCGCTGAGACCGAGGACGACGGCAAGCGTTTCGACCAGCTTGGTCTTGGCAAGGCCGGGCACGCCGACGATCAGGCCGTGGCCGCCGGAGAGCAACGTCACCAAAGCCGCCTCGACGGCCGCCTCCTGTCCGAAGATGACGCGGGCGATGGCGGCGCGCACGGCCGAAAGCCGCGCGAAGGCGGCATCCGCCTCGGCAACGGCGTCGTGTGCCGTCTTGATCTCTGCGTCCATCGCGGGCTGCTCCTTCTTTCTTCCTCAGTCGCCGACAGGACCCCGGTCGCCGGCATCATCTGGTACCGAAACCCGCCTTCACGGCTTCTTGTTTCCGCCGCGGCCTCAGGCGGTCTTACGCCCAGCGGTAAGTTTGACATCTCCCGCCGCGCGGCGCATCACCTTTCGGCAATGGTGCCGGATCTGGTTTCAACCCATGAGGCAAGCAAAATCAAGGCAGGCGGGACCGGCCGGGAGGCGAGGGTGATCTCGGAGGAAGTGGGGCCGGCCGAAGTTCTTGCCCGGGCCGGCCGTATGAGGCCGCTCTCGACCGCCGGTGCGCTACTCGCTTCCGGCGAGGGAAGGGTGGCCGCCAGTCTGATGGCCTCCACCCAGCCGCTGCGTGACGCCGCCGTTCTGATCGGCCTCGTCGGGCGGCAGGACGCTCCCGGCCTCGATCTCATAATGATCCGGCGGACCGAGGGGCTTCGTGTTCATTCCGGCGAGGTGGCACTGCCCGGCGGCAAGATCGAACCGGACGACGCGTCGCTCGTCGAGGCCGCCTTGCGCGAAGCGGAGGAAGAGGTCGGTCTCGATCGGTCGGTCGTCAAGCCTGTCGGCTTGCTCGCACCCTATCCGACGCCGTCCGGCTTTCGCGTCTTCCCGGTGATCGGCCTCGTCGGCGGCGCGCCGGCTCTGGTGCCCAACCCCGGGGAGGTGGCCGAGGTGTTCTCGGTGCCGCTCGATTTCGTACTCGACCCCGGCAACCACCGCGAGGAATACTTCGAACACGCGAGCGGACGCCGGCACTTTTTCTCGCTGCAATACGGCCGCCATCGCATCTGGGGCGTGACCGGCAATATCCTGCGTCGCTTTTACGAGGAAGTCTTCCGATGAGCCTTCCCGCCTCGATCGCCGGCGCGCCGTTTCTGGATGATCCCGCCTTCCGGCGCGTGATCGCCGCGATCGAGATGGACGGCGATCGGGCTCGCGTCGTGGGTGGGGCGGTTCGCAACACCCTGATTGGCGCGCCCGTCGACGATGTCGATATAGCGACCACCGCCAAGCCCGAAGTGGTCGCCTCCAGGGCGACGGCCGCCGGTCTCAAGGCGGTGCCGACCGGGATCGCACACGGTACCGTGACGGTCGTTTCGTCCGGACGGCCGTTCGAGGTGACGACGCTCAGGACCGATGTCGAAACCAACGGCCGGCATGCCGTCGTCGCCTTCACTCGTGACTGGGCCAGCGATGCCGGGCGACGCGATTTCACGATGAACGCCATCTATGCCGATGCCGACGGCTGTCTGCATGATCCGGTCGGCGGCATTGTCGATGCTCTTGCCGGACGCGTCCGCTTCATCGGCGATCCTGCCGAGCGAATCGAAGAGGACTATCTCCGCATCCTGCGTTTCTTTCGCTTCCATGCCCGCTATGGGCGTGGCGCCCTCGATCCAGCCGGGCTTGAAGCGGCCGTCGCCCTTCAGGATGGAATCGAGCGGCTGTCACGGGAGCGAATCGGTACGGAGATGCGCAAGCTGGTCACGGCCGGCGGCGCGGTGGCGGCTCTCTCCATCATGGACGAGACAGGCATTCTTGCTCGGATCCTGCCGGGTGGCAGTGTTCTGGCCCGTCTTGCGACCATGATCGGTTTGTCGGAGCGGTATGGCGTGCCACTCGGCCTTGAGGCGCGTTTCGCCGGGCTTGCCGCCGATCGGCAGGCGCTTGCCGGGGCGTTGCGCCTGTCGGGGCGGGAGGACAAGCGGATAGAGGCCATCGTTCATTGGGGCGATCGGCTCGCGGCTCGAATGGATGAGGCAACCGTTCGCCTCGTGGTGGTTCGCGCCGGCAATGAAGTGGCCTCCGCCGCGCTGCTCTTCGCCGCGGCCGAACGAGGATGCGATCCGAAGACCGATCTCGCTCTCGTCGCCCGCGATTTCCGCCCCCCGGAATCGCCGGTGACGGCCGCCCGTCTTATGGCGGAAGGCTATGCGCCGGGACCGGCGCTCGGTGCCGAACTGCGCCGCCGCGAGGCAGCCTGGATCGCCGCCGGCTGCCCGGCCGAGTTCAAACTCGCCCCTTGAGGCGAGTGTGCCGGGCCTTTCGGAGCCCGGCAGAAATTTTCTGGATTTTTTCAGGCGTAAGGAGCGTCCATGACGGTTTTTTGACCGTTTGGACAATCGCTAACTCCCTGTAATTCGGCGGTTATGCCGAATTATGGATGTTTTTCGTCTGTCGGCGAAGATGGTGTTGACAGGGCAAGAATGTCCCCCTATAAGCACGTTCATCGACGGCGGCGCTGCAGCGACGTGGTGCCGGCGAGTTTCTGTTGCCTGAAGCTGGTGTTAAACTGGCGGTCTGAGGTGGCGGGTTTGAGGGGCTGGTTCTCCTCGGTTCTTTGACAAGTGAATAGGAAGAAAGAGAAACGTGGCCGGCGCTTAGGGCTCGTCGGTACGGGATCTGTCCTTCGGGATAGGGTCGTACCAAGAAGAGCTAAAGAACCGGGTTTACGTTTCTTGAATAAGGACCGTTTTGGTCTTGCCCGCGAGGGTAGGATTGGAATGGACCTCGTCAAGTGAACTTGTGAATTCGGGAAAGAACTCTTGAACATGAGAGTTTGATCCTGGCTCAGAACGAACGCTGGCGGCAGGCTTAACACATGCAAGTCGAACG